>NZ_JAHOCB010000089.1:0-2841 GCF_019125875.1 Erysipelatoclostridium sp. MSK.23.31
TTTTCTGTCTTGATAAATAAAAAACAGCAATATTGCCATTCTTATCTGTTTTATACGTTCCTACTTTCTTTTTATCTGTAACGTTGTATAAATCAAATTCAGCATTTTCCAGTTTTTTGCCCGAATCCTTATCAACTTTATAAACATTTATAAAAGTAGGATAGTTATTTATTTCCCATGTCACATCTAATCCCATATGCAGTTTAGAATCAGTTTTATCAGCAGTTATAGTAAAATCATATGTACTGTCATCATCACGGAAACCATCTGGTACTGCAGACTCCTTTAGGGTGTATTCCCCCAAATTAAGATTATCCAGTGCACCATAACCGTTTTCATCTGTTGTAAGATTTCCTACCACTTCGCCCTGCCTATATATAACAGTTCCCTGTGGTGTTCTTATATCGTTTCTGGCAGTCACATCAAATGTTGCGTTTGCTAATTTTTCACCTGCATGATAATCTAATTTATCAACAGATATTTTACCCATTATCCTATTGTTTACAACATTGATCGTTGTATCACTCGGCCAAAAATTAACCGCATGAGAATAAATATTTTGCTGAACAGCAGTATTATAATAGATATGAATAACATACTGGCCACTTTCAGGCATCTGCTTATTTGCACGCCATACTCCGTCACTTCCTTTTGCAAGGTGAACCCAATCAATATCATCCTGTCCCCCATTAATCGACCATGTAGGAAATTTAATCTCTGTTACACTATCTGGTACACCATCCACCTCATATTTTATGTAATGATTGTCCGCAAGTGTAGATGATAATTTTACATTTACTTCTTTACCTTCAATCACTGCTGTAAAAACACTTCTATCGATATAGCCGTCTAATGTAAATTCCTGCTCGTATTTCGAAGAAGCTGTATATCCATTTGGCACTGTTTCCTCTACCTTAAATTTACCTTCATTCAAATCTGTTTTTTCTAAAAAACCACTTTCATATAGTTTATCAGCAGAATTATATGTTAACTCCCTTAATTTTTCATATTGATGAGTTGTCTTATTCCACTGTAATAAATCAAATTTAGCGTTAGAAATGTTTTCACCATAATTGTCAGTTTTATTAATACTAATCTGGCTTCCATCTATCCAGTTAACATTTAATGTTATTTGGGTAGGATCATAAGTGAAACTCCAAGAACCTATATCCTGAACACTGGTACTGTCTGATTTTACAATCAGCGGAGCATATCTTGTTTTGTGGCTGCCTGTCAGTTTTCCAGAACTATAGTCACCATGCTTGCTCGATATATCTGTTTCTAAATAAAAAATATCTCCACCATATATAGTTGCATTATTAATAGCAACCGTTCCTTTCGTAACATTATGCAGCTTTATACCAGTTGGCAATGGCAATGTTACAGTATTACTACTAGTAGAATTAAACTTAATATCTTTTGTACGCTGTTTTCCTGTATTTAAATCATAATAAGCAGTGGTATTAAAATTAGTGCTACCATCAAAATTAAATTCGTTTGATGGAATCGGCATAGACTGAATCTGTTCATACCTCCACTTTAAACCAATTCCATTAGCCAATAAATCATCCCAGTTTTTGCCACCATAAATATCTCCACTATATGCGTAACTAGCCATAATATGCGTATACAGATATTTATTAGTGTCATTGGTAACTTGATCATCTTTAAAAACATCTTCAGGCCCGCCATATCCATAATAAAGAACTTTAAGAAGTTCCATATTATTACTGATTTCAGCATATGCACTATTGTTATTTACTGGTTCATTTCGAGAAGAATTTAAACAGTATGCCAGTTGGCCATTAATGTAATAATAGTTGGTAGACCAGTTACCGAGCCAACTCGGATAATATATTGGACTGCCCTTTTCAAGTTTTACTGTTTCTGCATGTAAAGAAGAACTGGCCATTGAAGATATTACCCCACCAAAAAGTAATATAACAACAAGTGAAAATTTAATAAACTTATTCCAAACATTTCTTGTACTCTTTTTAATCATCTTTGCCCTCCTTTTCAAGCTTAAAAAATGACTTTCGCCATATTAATGTAGGATTTCTACAAAGATACATAATATATTCCCCCTTCATAATAAAAAAAGCAGGCGATATTACGCTTGCCTTAACATATTATATTATCCAAATATATCGTCAAAATTCCCTTGTCCTCCTCCCCAATTATCAGTATAATCGCCATTTGGTGTTGAACCAGATATATCTACATCCGCACTTCCACCAGTTGAACCTGAGCCGCTTCCAGAACTTCCGCCTGAATTACCACTATTTCCTCCTGAATTGTTGCCACCAGATGTTCCACCATTTGAAGGCTTGTTAGAACCACTACCAGATCCAGATGATCCTGAGCTTCCTCCAGTTCCAGCAGAACCTGAAGGTTTGTTTCCAGAACTATTAGAGCTGCTATTTGAATTGTTTCCACTAGATACTACTTTATTTCCAGATGAATCTGCTTTTTTCTTAACAGTATTTTTTACTGTTTTCGTTCCGTCAGCATTTGTTACTGTCTCTTGCACTACCACTTCGTCCTCAGCGACTATTGGTAGAGCAATTACTGTTACTTTAAATTCTTTTTCGTTCTTATTCCCATTGACATCCTCAACGTTTGCTTTAGCAATATATTCCATAGGCACATTAACATTAATTGTACTATAGTCAATATTTAATTCCATTTGTGCTAAATCAGTCGCTGTAATCAATGATTTAAAATCAAATGTACTCAAATCTGTCCCTTGAAGAATTTCTATATTTTCTGGTACTGTAATTTCTGGAGCAGTTGTATCTTTCACAACTACCTTAACTGTTTTAGTTTCATCTTTATATGTTA
>NZ_JAHOCB010000090.1:0-2815 GCF_019125875.1 Erysipelatoclostridium sp. MSK.23.31
GAATAGAAAAATGGAGAAATGAAGCATTTGCAGGAATCCTGGCATTTATAAGGAGCTAACTATTAAGAAGTAAAGATTTTTTTAAAGAAATTTTATAGTGACAATTTTGGACGCACTGAAAACAGCGCATAGAATGCACTTTTTAAAAATTGTTCAGTTAGTTCAATTTAGTATAGTTTTGAAGGGGTAAAGGTACTGCCGGTCATCTCAAGAGTAAATATTACTCTCAGCAGTTTCTTTACTACATGCGACTGTGCGACTCTATATGCTTTCCCTTCGCTACTTTTTTTATCATAAAATGTTTTAAATGTTTCGTTATGCATGATGATGTAGGGTACTACATTAAATAAGGTTCGCCTTAGATTGGATGAGCCATGTTTAACCATTTTACCTTCATGGTACGAAGTACCGGATTGGTAAATAGAAGGTTCTACACCGCAAAAAGCACACAGTTGTTTTGCATTATCGAAACGGGAGAAATCTCCAAATTCACCAATAATAGAAGTTGCGGATATAGCTGATATACCTGGTATGCTTACTACTGGTGAGTTAATTGTAGACATGATAGAATTGATTTCTTTTTCTATTTTATCTATTTCGTTGTTTAAACATTTTATTATTTGTAGATTTGCGGAGATTAAGGAATCGTTGTAGTCAAAATGATGACCGCATGTATTCTTGGCTGATTCTCTTAATTCTTCAAATCTGGATGTAGATATTACTCTGGATTTATTGTGCAGTAATACACAGTCGTTATGAGATAACTTACTAATACGTTTTACAGTTTTATATTTATTTAAAAGATATAGCGCTGTATCAGTGAATTTATTATTAAAGAACCCTTTAAATTCAGGAAACTCGACATCGAGAATACCTGTAAGCACTGTTTGATGCTTACTACGTTCGTCGATTAATGAATTTCTAGCACGTGTTAGTTGTTTTAAAGCTTCAGTATGGTATGATGAGTATACATAGGTTCTAGAGGCACCTGTTGATACGAATCGTGCTATTTGGGAAGCGTCGATTTTATCAGTTTTGGTTTTTCTATTGGACAAAGCGTTAGTAAAACGTTTGACTTGAAGAGGGTTCAATTCGTCAAAGTCATATCCAATAGATGATAGAAAGAGTTTTAAATTCTTTCCATAAATACCGGTTGCTTCTAGACCTGTTTTGATTTTTTGGGAATGATCTAATGCGTCTAGAATTAACTTGAGTTTACTGAATCCTTCTCTTGTATTTTCAAAAGTGAAAGATTCTAAGACAATCTCACCTTCAGAAGTGAAGATGAAACAGTCGTGTTTATATTTGGCAATATCAATGCCGACATAATACATATAAGTTTCCTCCTTATGAATGTGATATATGGGCTGGCTTTGAACACAGTGTTTTTACATGAGCTTAATCTTGTGAGAAATGAAACATCAGGTGTTATCTAACTAATCAAAGCTGTAAATAAAAAACTGTGGTCCGATACTCCTTAAAATGGTCTACGCCACAGTGAAAAAAAACAAATCCACAGCCCAAAATAAATATTAAATAATAAATAATTCCCAGGAAAGGAAAATATTATTTAAATACCGGAGATATCGGATAATTAAATAATACAAGTGGTAAAAAATGGTAAAAATAGAAACAATTAAAGAAGAAATTAAAGATTTTGATAGTGATAACAAAAGTCTCGATTACTACTTGTGTCAAATAGCGACAAATTCCCAAAAGACCGATAATTATTGTCATAATATGGTTTGTTCGAAATGCTTAAAAATATCATTGTTAAAGTTATTAGAAAAATATAAAGAACCTGAACCAATTCAACTTACTTGGTTTGAATATGAATATCTAAAAGTTGCTAAAAAAGAGGGATTTAATTTTATTGCAAGAGATGAAGATAACAGATTGTATGGAACTAGCGAAAAACCTGAAAAGTTTAATTCAACGTGGTTTAGTAGTTGTGATTATGTAGGCATGTTCAAGTCAACATTTAATTTTGTTAAATGGGAAGATGAAGAACTTTACAACATCGATGAAATATTAAGTAATTGTGAGGTAATGTAAGATGAATAGAAAAGAATATGAAGAAAGAATAGCAAAGCTAGAAAAAGAATTAGAGGAATTAAAGGAAGCGGAAATTGAAGATGATGAGTTTCCAAAACATAATGAAGATTATTGGTTTGTTGATTCATATGGGGATATTGTTGGTACTCAATGGTGTGGTAGTGGAGTAGATAGTTACCGTAAAACCTTTTTAAGAATTTTTAGAACTGGCGAAGAATGCGAGCGATATTTAGAAATTCAAAAAGCATTTAAAGAGGAATCTAAAAACTTTGAGCCAAATTGGAAAGATTGTACTCAAGATAAATATTTTCTTTATTACGACCATGATGACAATAGCGTTGAGATTGATCAGCATGTGGAGTGTCAAGAAACAATTTTATATTTTGAAAGCGAAGAAGTATTAGAAGAAATAGTATCATGTTTTGGAGAAGAAGATATTAAAAAATATTATTTTGGAATAGAGGGATAAATAAGCCTAAATATAGAAAGAAACCAGTCAATGATGTATGAAGTACCAATATTGTGGATGAAATGGAATGAAGAAAAACGACAAGCCTGGCTGGAAAAAAATAGTGAAAAAATTGAAAAAAGTTCATTTATTCTATAGGTGTAAATCAAATTTATGATCATTATGACGATGTTGAATAAAAAGAGGAATTGAAATGAATAAAATCGAGAAATTTAGAACTGAACTGGAAAAATATAAAGAAAAATATGCATTATTAATAAAAGAGCATATTCAAGAGGAAATTAACAAAAT
>NZ_JAHOCB010000091.1:0-2742 GCF_019125875.1 Erysipelatoclostridium sp. MSK.23.31
AAATATAAGAAAACTGGAGCAGGATATATTTCCCCTCCAGTTTTAGTATAGAGCCATTATGAATATCTCCTTATCTTTTCATTATTTATAATATCATGTTGATTGCAAATTGTAAATGTTTATATTTCATTTGAAACTAATATATACTGCTTTTGAAATAAAAATATTGACTTATTGTTCGTATATGTTAATATATAGGTGTAAATGAAGTGTATTTATGTTATGAACGAAACTTAATAATTTATTTTAGTAACTTTGGAGGAAAAATATGAAAAACATTGAACATTTTGGTGATTTAACACCTAGAATGAATGATTTTAGAGAAAAGGTTTTAGATAAAAAACCGTATATTTGTGCAGAGAGAGCATTATTAGCTACAGAATCTTATAGATTATATCAAAATCAGCCACCGGTTATGAAACGGGCACTAATGTTAAAAAATATTTTAGAGAAAATGTCAATTTATATTGAAGATGAAACTTTAATAGTTGGGAATCAGGCTGCTTCAAATAAAGATGCTCCAATTTTTCCCGAATATACGTTAGAATTTGTTATTGATGAATTGGACAAATTTGAAAAAAGAGATGGTGATGTTTTTTATATTACTGAAGAAACAAAAGCAGCTTTACGTTCAATTGCACCATTTTGGGAGAATAATAATTTAAGAGCTAAGGGGGAAGCTTTACTACCTGAAGAAGTAAATGTTTTTATGGAAACTGGTTTCTTTGGAATGGAAGGAAAATTAAATTCTGGAGATGCACATCTTGCGGTTGATTATGAACAGTTACTAAAAATAGGATTAGTTGGTTATGAAAAAAGAGTGCGACAATTAAAAGCAGAGTTGGATCTATGTGTTCCGGAAAATATTGATAAATATGTTTTTTATAAAGCTGTATTGATTGTAATTGAAGCAGTTAAAACTTATGCTGATAGGTTTAGTCTTCTTGCTCAAGAAATGGCTGAAAATGCTCAAAGTCATAGAAAGGATGAGTTATTAGAAATTAGTAATATTTGTTCTAAAGTGCCTTATGAACCAGCTTCATCTTTTAAAGAAGCGATTCAATCAGTTTGGTTTATTCAATTGATTTTGCAAATTGAATCTAATGGACATTCATTATCATATGGACGTTTCGATCAATATATGTATCCATATTTGAAAGCGGATCTAGAAAAAGGCGTAATCACGGATGAGGAAGCTGTTGAGTTGCTAACAAATTTATGGATCAAAACATTAACTATTAATAAGGTCAGAAGCCAGGCTCACACATTTAGCAGTGCTGGTAGTCCAATGTACCAAAATGTAACTATTGGTGGACAAACTCCTGATAAAAAAGATGCAGTGAACAAACTTTCGTTTTTAGTTTTGAAATCTGTTGCTCAAACAAGATTGCCACAGCCTAATTTGACTGTTAGATATTATAATGGTTTAAATAAAGAATTTTTAGATGAATGTATCGAAGTTATGAAGTTAGGAACAGGAATGCCGGCATTTAATAATGATGAAATTATTATTCCTTCGTTTATTGATCTGGGAGTAAAAGAGGAAGATGCTTATAATTATTCAGCAATTGGTTGTGTTGAAACAGCTGTTCCTGGGAAATGGGGATATCGTTGTACAGGAATGTCATATCAAAATTTCCCAAGAATTTTATTAGCAGTGATGAATGATGGAGTAGATGTAACTTCTGGTAAACGATTTGTAAAGGGTTACGGCTATTTTAGAGATATGAAGTCTTTTGAAGAGTTGCAAGATGCCTGGGATAAGTCAATTAGAGAAATTACCCGATTATCTGTAATTGTAGAAAATGCAGTCGATCTTGCTTCAGAGCGTGATGTTCCAGATATTTTATGTTCAACCTTGACTCAAGATTGTATTGGTAGAGGGAAGACAATTAAAGAAGGCGGAGCAGTCTATGATTTCATTTCTGGATTACAAATTGGAATTGCTAATATGGCAGATAGTTTGGCAGCAATAAAAAAACTAGTTTTTGAGGAAAAAAAGATTACACCGCAACAATTATGGGATGCTTTACAAGATGATTTTATGAGTGAAGAAAATCAAAAAATTCAAAGTATGTTAATTAATGAAGCTCCTAAATATGGGAATGATGATGATTATGTTGATCAATTGGTTGTAGAGGCATATGATTCATATATTAATGAAATCAAAAAATATCCAAGTACTCGATATCAAAGAGGACCTGTTGGAGGGATTCGCTATGCAGGTACTTCCTCAATTTCTGCTAATGTTGGACAAGGATATGGGACAATGGCAACCCCAGATGGTCGTAAAGCCCATACTCCACTTGCTGAAGGTTGTTCTCCAGCTCATGCAATGGATAAAAATGGACCTACAGCGGTATTCAAAACAGTTTCAAAATTACCAACACATGAAATTACCGGTGGTGTTTTATTAAATCAAAAAGTAACACCACAAATGTTAGCGACAGAAGAAAATAAAGAGAAATTAGAAATGATAATTAAAACTTTCTTTAATCGATTACATGGCTATCATGTGCAATATAACGTAGTTTCTAGAGAAACATTGATTGATGCTCAAAAGAATCCAGAAAAGCATCGTGATTTGATTGTTAGGGTTGCAGGGTATTCGGCATTCTTTAATGTCTTATCAAGAGCAACTCAAGATGATATAATTGAAAGAACAGAACAAACATTATAAAAGGGGAATAAAAATGGAATTTATTATTGATACTGTGAATTTAGAGGAAATTAAAGATGCTA
>NZ_JAHOCB010000092.1:0-2199 GCF_019125875.1 Erysipelatoclostridium sp. MSK.23.31
CGTCCCTTTCCTCGAGTGCCTATTTAATTTACCATATCCCTTTTGTCTTGTAAAGAGTTATTTTCACATTATTTTGTGACTTCCCTTTTTTCTCCCATTTTTTCGACTCTTTTCTGATTTTATTTTTTTATTAAATACAGCTATTTTATTAACCGTCCCTTCTTTTTTTTAAAGAATTAAAAACAGGTCTATTTTTCAATACAACGCAAAAACATCATGTCTGCTGATATTTTATCTGATTCTTCGCCAAACGCTCTTATTTTAAATAAAATGCCTGTACCAGCTCTGTTAGAGTTTACTTTATCGCCTGCACGATCATAAATATTTTTACCTGGTATATTGTAATTGACTCATTTAATAGTCATCTACAAATATACCTTCTCCTTTCTATCAACCATTTAAACCGTGGTTGATTACGGTTAAGTTAATTTGTAAAATATTTAATATGTAAATGTGGATTTGTATTTTTTCACCTTGTAGCATGACTACTTTAGGCAGGCCCTTACCACAACCTTATTCCTAAATAATGATTAGTTATATGAGTCTTGAATTCGTATTTTGCACCAGGTTTTGTGGTCTAAGTGTTGTGGATACCTTTTCACATATTTTTATCAAGAAAGGATCTTTTATTATGAAATTAGTTGGTATCGATATTGAAAAAAAACACTTCTTTTGTATTATGGACAAAGATAGTGGTGAAGTTTTACTTCAACCTTCTTCTTTTTCCAATACTAAAGATGGATTTGATTCTCTAATCCAAAAACTTAGTTCTTATTCTAAGGACTCTATATTGATTGGTATGGAAGACACCGGGCATTATCATTTTGCTTTATTAAAGTATCTTTTAGAAAAAAATTTTACTGTTGCTCTTATCAACCCTAAAACTACTGATTACACTCGTAAAATACAGAACGGCATCACTAAGAATGATAAACTTGACACTCTTACTATCTGTGATGTTTTGGATACTCCTGTACGAAAAAAGCAGTATCGTATTACAAAAGTCAACAGCTTCGATCTTTATGAACAAAAGCAATTAACTAGACATCATCACAATTTAAAAGAAGAACTCAATGTTTATACAAACCGCCTACAAAAATGCATTGATATTGTTTTCCCTGAATTCAACAGCTTATTTTCATCTAAATACGGCATTATCTACATGAATGTACTTAAAACATTTGGCAGTGCTGAAAATATCGCTAGTACTGATATTAGAACTATTCGCAAATGTTTTGAAATAAAAGGCCGAGGGAACCGCATATCTCTAACTGCACAGCAGCTTAAAGACTCTGCTAAATCTTCTATTGGAATTTCATCAGCAGCAGAAGTAATCAAAATCAAACATCTGATAAGTCAGATTGAACTTATCAATGAACAGTTAGCTGAAACAGATAAAAAAATAGAAGAGTTTTCCATCCAAAATAACTCTCCTATCCTATCCATCCCAGGGATTTCTCATTTCTTTGGTACTTCTATTTTAGCCGAATTAGGAGAGATAAGCAACTATTCTAAGCCATCTAAGATAATAAAAGCAGCTGGTGTTGCTCCTTATCATTACGA
This sequence comes from Erysipelatoclostridium sp. MSK.23.31, assembly GCF_019125875.1. Classification (NCBI taxonomy): domain Bacteria; kingdom Bacillati; phylum Bacillota; class Erysipelotrichia; order Erysipelotrichales; family Coprobacillaceae; genus Thomasclavelia; species Erysipelatoclostridium sp. MSK.23.31. Next base: position 1,564 of record NZ_JAHOCB010000092.1, read on the forward strand.
ATCAAGTCAATACAACGCACAACATACTGCTATTACCAAGAAAGGTTCACCATATTTGAGAAAGACTTTATATCAGATCATATTGCCTGTGATTAATAATAATCCGGTATTTAAACAATATTATGATTTAAAGATTTCTCAAGGTAAAGGTCATCGTTGTGCTTGTGGACATTGTGTTAGAAAATTGCTTAGAATTATTTATCATCTTTCAAGTACCAATCAACAATTTGATGATGCACTTTTAAGATAAAATAAATGCATTAAAATTAAAAAAAGGCCAATTTTGGTTCTTTTCGTCATGCCCAAAAATTACAAATCATTATTCACATTTCAAGGATCTATACTACTTAACATATAAAATCATTTATTTTAACATTTTCAAACTTTTTCATAAAAACACTTGAATTTTATATAGTTACCCGCCTTAGATAATCTATCCTGATCCTGCAGGAAAAATCACAACAGCTGTTATTATCTTAATAACAGCTGATAACCCGGGCTAATTAAAACTATAGCAGTAAGTCGATGATAGACGACATAATTCATCCAGAACTGCTTATATTAAAGCCGGATATAAAATAAAAAAAGGATACGCAGAGGTATCCGTAAATAAAAAAAAAACCGGCAGCTTGCTAT
>NZ_JAHOCB010000093.1:0-2171 GCF_019125875.1 Erysipelatoclostridium sp. MSK.23.31
TCCAGTTATAAACTTGTTCACCAGTTTTGGCATCTACGATTTCCATTGGAACACCGTAAAGATTGTCGCCATCAGCAGTTACCTTGCTGAAAACTGTTTTTGTTAATTCATTATTTATATTTAATGAAGAAGTGTAAGTTAATGTAACAAAATCCTGCTGTGCAAACTGTACCGTTTTGACTTCTTTATCTAAAACAAAACCATCTGGGCATGCAGTTTCTTCCACACTGTATGTCCCCATTGGCAATCCAGATAAAGATAACTTACCATTTGTATCACATGAATAAATACCGTTTTCTAATTCTTTACCATTCACTAATTTTACGACATCATCATTGCTTCCTTTACCTGAGCCAACAGTAATCGCATCTCCTTTAGAATATAATTTTTCTAAAGAAACACTATCATAAATATCTTGGTTTGCAGTAATCTTGAATTGTACTTTTGTTAAATCATAATCAGCTTTATTTACTGCATTTTCATTAGAAGTTTCTAAAGACTTATTTATCTCTAACGTACCTGTAGGTCTTAATTTATTGACAACGATCTGTTCTGTTGTCTGATCTTTATTAATTGTTACCTGAAAAGTCTTTTGAAGAACCGCATGACCATCAGGTACTTTTGTTTCAGTGAGCAGATATTCTCCAACAGGCATACCGCTCATTGATAATTTGCCATCTTTGACTACAAGTTTTTTTTCAAAATCAAGTGTAGTATGTTTTAATGAGAATTCTGAACCGTTAATCAATTTTCCTGTATCATTTGTTTTTCTTAATTCAAAATCACCTACATCCATCCACTTTACTTTTAAACTCAATGTACGAGGATCAGTAGTAACCGATATTGTTCCTTCAGTTTGATAGTTTCCACCTGCAGAAATTGCTAAAGGCGCAAACATTGTAAGATTATTACCTGCCAATTCCCCGCTACTATAATCATCCATTTTTTGTAACGGTGCTGACAAATAAAAAGTATCACCACCGTTAATCGAAACTGTTCCAGTATTTACTGTTCCCTTTGTTACATTATGAAGCTCTACCCCGTTTTGTAGTGGAATACTAATAGTTACCTCTGATGATGTATTTAATGTTATATTTTCTGTTCTCTGTACTCCTTCTTCAAAATAAGCTTGAACATTATTATTTGTTAGATTAAATGTTTTTGTTGGTACAGGCATAGACTGAATCTGATCGTATCTCGCTTTTAAACCAACACCATGTGCTTCTAAGTCATCCCAATCATTGCCACCATATAAATCACCTGAATATGCATAACTAGCCATAATGTGCGTATAAAGATATTTAGTAGTATCATTTGTAACTTGGTCGTCTCTAAATACATCGCCAGGTCCGCCAAATCCATAATATAACACTTTCAATAAAGCATCATTGTTTTTTATAACATAAGGTGCATACTGCCCTTGTGGGGGAGTTTCTTTTGATGCTTCTAAACAATACGCTAAACTGCCGTTTATATAGCACATTTTTGTAGACCAGTTTCCAAGCCAGCTTGGATAACGGATTTCCTGTCCCCAGGTCAATGTAGCGTTTAAGGCATTTGCCTGAGTTAATGTCGATGCACTGATACTTAAAAACATCGCCAGTACTAACATAAGCTGTTTCCAGCATTTTTTTATTTTGTTTAATCCTTTCATTTCTCTACCTCACTTTAAGTTAAAATAAAAAAGATATCATTTTAATATCTAAATAAATATTAATTTGTATCTATATCGCCTCCCTTCGTATTATTGCAATAATAACAGCACTAACTCCTGCTAATACGGCAAATAGTTTCAAATCAACTGCATCACCTGTTTTTACTGCAATTACAGGTGAATGTTTAGGAACAATACTGATATCATAATTCATGCTGTTTTTGCTTTCATTATTAAAAGCAGGTACGGATATCAGTGTTGATACGATATTCTCATATTTATTGATATCTGTTGCCTGAAGCAGATAGACACCCTTTTCTAACTGATCAAATTTGACCGTTCCATAGTCATTGGTAGTTTTTCTAGTTCCAACTATATTTTTTGAAACAGTAATTTTTGAAATAGTGTATGCTGCATTTTTCATATCTTCTGCCGTTTCTAAAGTGTTTAAATCAATCTCAATATCCTGTAGATCATTAATAAGCAAATACTGGCCATTGATTATATCAGCTATTTT
>NZ_JAHOCB010000094.1:0-1918 GCF_019125875.1 Erysipelatoclostridium sp. MSK.23.31
CACTTCCTTTATTATTTTTCATTTTTTTAAACTATTTAATACTAATGTCTTTTATAATAGCTTTTCATATATTATATAATCAATCTTTATAAGTCCTTTTATAAATTTCTTTTCTACCATTTTCGATAAATTCCTGTTTAATATTTTTAATTCCATAAACAATAGTTTCAATAGGATAATATTCTTCAACTATATCTTGATATTCTTTTGCTTTCTCAATATCTATATTTCCATACATTCTTAATATATCTTCTCCAAAATTTGTTCCTATTTCTTCTTCACTATCTTCAAGTAAGTATATAAAATCACAATATTCATCTATAATTCCAGAATCTCCAAAATCAATTATTCCAGTTAATCTATTATTGCCATCTAACAATAGATGATTACAACTAAAATCATTATGGCATAAACACTTTTTACCCTCAAAAACTGTTGTTGCATTTAGTCTTTCCATAAAACTTTCTATATAATCTTTTTCTATATCAGTTAAATCATTATAAATAGTTTCACGCAACAATATATACTCTTCTAATACATTTTGTTTATTATCAATAGTACATTCACTAATATCTGTATAATCTAAACCGTGCATTTGTCTTAAAAAACTGGCAATATCTCGTTTTAACAAATTTTGTTCTTCTTCTGACATAGTAGAATAAATTTCTGGTGTTAAAAAAGTTCCTTTAATTTCTTTATAACCTAGTATAGATAATTCATCACTAATATACGAATATTCAATATTAGGAATTTTTACATTAGTTTCTAAATTTGTATTTAAAAAATTATATATTGCTTTTTCTTTTGCATAACCTTTTTTCTTATTAGTACTAAATTTTGTTTTAAAAATGTATTCATTATTAACTAAATATGCCACACTATCATAACCACTACCGATTATTTCAATACTATCTACTTTGAAATTATCAAAGTAATGCTCAATTAAATATTTCATTGCCTTAACATTTGTGGCATTATCATCATATCTATATTCCATTAAATAACAATCTTCTTTTTTGCCCTCGTGTAATTCATGTTCTGGCAAATCTTCAATAATTCTAAAACCAGATTTTTGGTATGCCCTTATTGCTCTTGGATTATTTTTATGAGGGTCTAAAATAACTGCATTAGCATTTCTTTCTTTTTTCAAAAATTCAAAAATCAATTTAATATATCTTGTACCAATTCCTTTACTCCAATAATTTGGCTCTCCTATAAATTGATCCATACCATAGACTATCTCATCAGTTTTTGGATAATGATAATCAGTATATAACTCATCATACATTTTATATATTTGTCCATATCCAATAGGAACATTGTTATATTCAATAATTACTCTAAAAACTTCATCTTCCCAAGGCTCTGTATAATGTTTTTTTAATGATTCTAATGTATATTTTTTATCTCTACCACCATAAAATTCTAATACTCTTTCATCAGTTAACCATTTTAACATCAAAGGAAAATCATCATCTATTAAAGTTCTTATACATATTTCATTTTCAACTATATTCATTTATTTATCACCTTTTTCATAATCATATACATATACTATTTCATCTTTATAATCATTTTTACCACCTAATTTTTCATATACATGGCAAGCTCTAGGATTACCTTTATCAGTTATTAAAAACATTTCAGAACAACCAATCTCTTTAGAATATTCCTTAATAAAAGATAATAATTTTGAACCATAACCTTTGTCTTGATAGTTAGGTAACATTCCTATTGAGTGTAAATAAAACATTGTTTTTCCATCAGGTCTTAAAAGTGTATAGCAATATGCAAATCCTATAATTTTATTATTTTCTTTAGCTATAAACCCAAATGAACTGGTATCATTAAGAAATCCTTTTAAATTATCAATATCAAAAACCATATTATCATCAATTAAAACTTCTTCCATAAACTC
>NZ_JAHOCB010000095.1:0-1676 GCF_019125875.1 Erysipelatoclostridium sp. MSK.23.31
AAATTTCCTTTTCTGTTTTCCTATGCACTCCCAATTGTACGCAAAAAACCGCAAAATCAAGTGATCGTGTTTCACGATCACAATTTAAGGTAAAGGCAGTCGCCAAAAAAGAATTATAGAGTAGGTCATTTGACATAAAAAAAATAACGTTACAATCAATAAAAGGTAGACAATATACCTATTATATGATATAATGAATATAGAAATAAAGAAAGGGGTACTCAAGGGAGTACATAAGGTATTGAAAATGAGAAATTTATTTTAAGAAACAGGTAATTATATTAAATAATATAGTTACCTTAATTATTTTAGTTTATATTAAAGAATCTTAGTAGGTCATTTGACCTACTATACCACGAAAGAGAGGAAAGAATTATGAGTAGAAAATTGTATGATGATTTTACAAAGCAACCCGTATCTAAAATGGCACAAAGTATTTCCGATATGACATATTCATATAATGAAACAAAAGTGCCTGCAAAGCATTACAAAGACCTATTGGAAAAAGATATTATTGAACTAGCAAGTCAAGATATTAATATAGAAATGTGTTTATTAAAGCCTTATGTTGACATGATGAATTCAATGTCAAAAGAAAGTAGAAAATATTTTATAAAAGCATTACTAATATGTGAATTGAAAATTAAAGATACTGCAAATGAAATTAATGCTTTATCAAAGTTGTATGATAGTATTGAGGATAATTCATTGAAAACGGTAATAGATAAAGATATTCAAAAATTATATAGTGATTTGAAAAATAATGAAAATATAGTTTTTGAAATGAACTAGATAGGTAGGTCATTTGACCTACCTAATATGGAGGAGTGAATATGAACTTTGAAGATTTATTAGAATGGTATAAGTGCAATAGAAGTATATTTTATAAAGAAAATTTATATTGTGAAGCATTTTATTCCATAGACTGCCATATATCTAATCCAACGAAAGAAATATACCGAGTAATTGCGGAAGTAAGTGTTTATTTATATATGAAAGATGAATATGGAATAGGGATAAGTAAGATAGCAGATTTTTTGTCAATGGAATTTGAAAAAAATAATATAACTTTAGAAGAAATACAAAAAGCAAATAAATGGGATTTGTTAGATGCAGTATATGAAAATGATATAAAATATCTAAAAAAACATAACTAAATATAGAAAGGGTACTCAAGGGAGTACAAAAGGATTGGAAAATGAAATTAGACTTAATCAGTGTGATAATAAAAAAGGAAAGCAGTATAACAGTACAGAGCAGTGAATTGGAATTCATGAAAGCAGAAATTAATGTAAGTTATAGAAATTTTGATGAAGATTTATTAGTGTGTTACGACATTGTAGGCAGTTATAAAAATAAAAAATTATTTACAATGGAAGTAATTTATAAAATTCTAAAAGAAGATATTATAAAATTTCCTAATTATAAATGGTGCTTAAACAAAGCGGTTGATGATTTACAAGAGCGTATAGAATTTATTTTATCGTTATTTATAGAAGAAATGGGATTTGAAATAGCGAAAGAAATAAGTTAGTATATTTGAAAAATTAGCTAAGAATAAAGGTAGGTCATTTGACCTACCTTGTTAATAAGGTTCAACAGCTTGTTATTTGTCAATAAGCGAAAAATAATTTTTTACTGGACCTGAAGGCCACAATAAAAATTTATTTTATCTT
>NZ_JAHOCB010000096.1:0-1671 GCF_019125875.1 Erysipelatoclostridium sp. MSK.23.31
ATGATCTGATCTGGTATACAGCCAACAGGACTGGAAATACATATACAATAGAAGTTGATATGATGAATCATAATTATGATACTGGTAAGATTAATACTGATATATATGCTTACGATGATGAGGGTGAATATAGTAAACTTGAATTGGATACAAAAATTGAAGAAAATCAAGCACCTGTTATAAGTGATGTAAAAGTTATTAATGTGACATCTGATGAGTATACGGTGATTTGTAAAGTAACAGATGATTTGGAAGTTGTTAGAGTTCAAATGCCAACATGGACAGTAAACAATGGACAGGATGATATAGTATGGCATGAAGCTGAATTGAAAAATGGTGTTGCTACGTTTACGGTAAATCGTAAAGATCATAATTTTGAGTATGGTGATTATATTACTCATATTTATGCGTATGATAGAGAAGGATTAAAAGGTTTTTCAATTTGTGGTACAGTAAATTTAAAAGAACCTGATATAAATACAAGTACTAAACCAATAATAAAGAATGTCAAAATTTCAAATATAAATGATAGTGGGTATACTGTTACTTGCACAGTTTTAAGTAACAATAAAATTACAGAGGTATTATTTCCTACGTGGACATATAAAAATGAACAGGATGATTTAATTTGGGGAGTGGGACAAAAACTGGAAAACGAATACACTTTCAGAGTAAATAGAAGCGATCATAATTATGAATTTGGAACGTATGTCACGCATATCTATGCTTATGATGAAAAAGGTGCAGTAAACAATATAGAATTACCGTTTCATAATATAATAAATACTACGGAAAGAATTGGATGGGCATATATTGATGGGCAAAAATACTTTTTTGATAATAAAGGAAATATAGCTGGGAATATGCCATCAAAAAAGGTAATTGATGTTAGTTCATATAATGGGAATATCGATTGGAATACTGTAAAACAGTATGGAGATGTTGATGGAGCAATTTTGAGAATTGCAGCTCATCCTAATGGGGAATACATAGAAGATGTGCAATTTGCAAATAATTTGGCGGCATGCAGAAGATTGAAAATACCATTTGGGGTATATATATATGATTATTCTAACAGTGAAAATGATGCCTTAAATGAAGCAAAGTTTGTAATAGATATTCTTCAGAAATATAATGTTACACCAGATGAATTAGGATATCCTGTATATTTTGATTTGGAGCGCACTACTATAACAAAAGAGCAAAATATAGCGAATATGAATGCATTTATAAGTGAAATGAATGCAAAAGGTTATACAACAAATGTATATAGTTATCGAGCAATGCTTAATAGCAGTTTAAATGATAAGGCTATTTTATCCAATGTATCGTGGATGGCTGCTTATACTGATACAATTGGATGGGAAAATCCATACTATAAAGGTAAATTCGGATGGCAATATACAAGTTCTGGAAGCATTCCTGGAATTTCGGGAAATGTAGATATTAGTTGCTGGTATACTATATAATTAAATAAAAATATTATGGTAAAAAGTCTATTGAACCAAATTGTTTGGACTAAATTTAATTAGTAGAATTAAGCGACGCTTTAAAATAATATAGGGTACTAAACAAAAAGCTTTAACAAAAAGTAGGGTTAGAAGATGTATAATCTTGGCTCCGTGTCAATAGTGGAGGGGCTTAAGAGATAGCGAAAGCTATCTCTTTTCT
>NZ_JAHOCB010000097.1:0-1544 GCF_019125875.1 Erysipelatoclostridium sp. MSK.23.31
GGCTCCGTGTCAATAGTGGAGGGGCTTAAGAGATAGCGAAAGCTATCTCTTTTCTTTTACTCAAATTCATATGAGAACCCAAGATGAAGAAGAATCCTCTTTCTTAAATTATAAAAATATCTGTAGCCATAGGCGTTTCGTTTTACAAGCTTGACCTTGTTGTTCATACTTTCAATAAAACCGTTATTAAAACTTGTTTCATATGTTTTACCGTTTCTAACATAGACTGCTTTGTATGTAAGTGACTTAAGTATTGGCACAAACCAATTCTTTCTTATGTTTTTTGCAGACGAAATAAAATATGTATTATTTGTTTCAAATATATGGTTCAGCCAGTTATTCAATTCTTTCTTGTAATCATTGTGCTTTTCATGGATAAGTTTCAACAGATTCTGATAGATCATATAGCTCTGGTAGAATTCATCTGTACCATCCTGTTCAAATATATGTTCAACATATGTTCTGCAGGTAAAGTATTTTTTTAAATGACGATCATACCATTCTGTTTGATCATCAAGATCCTTTCTGTATTTGTCAAAAAGATGAAGATTTTTCTTAATAGATTTGGCCATCTTTTCATCTTTTAATGAAGAACAGGTATCAAGTCTGCTTCTTTTTAGACATTCACCGAATAATTTTACATAATGAAAACGATCAGCGATAATAGAAGCATTGGGAAAAAGACGCTGCATGATACAACGAAAAGGATTGGAAAGATCCATAATGATGATCTTTACTTTTTTTCTTTCTCTATAGGGAAATCTAAGAAAATAGCTTCTTAGACTGCGTTCTTTTCTGTCTTCAATAATATCAAGGGTTTTACCGTTGATAGGATCGGTAATATGAAAAGCATAAGTTCCTTTATCAGTGGTTGCTTTAAATTCATCAATAGAAATAACAGACTTAAGATGATAGAATCGTTCTTTTACTTTGATGTGATGAAAAAACATTCTGTATACAGAAGATTTAGAAACACCCATCATACGAGAAATAACGGCCATGGCCGTATTCTCTCTAAATTGAATCAGGCAGGCATGAGCAGCAGAAGAAGTCATTCTAGTATTTTTAAATTTAAAAGGGATATCATCCTTAAAATAAGAATGACATGAATGACAGAAATATCTTCTGTATTCAACCTCAATAACGAATCTTTGATGACCATTGGCAATATGAGACAGGGAAATCTTACGTAAACCTTTAGATTCATGATGTTCGATAACGCCGCAATGAGGACAGACGAAATTATCTTTAAGAACAGATCTAAGTCTAATAAATTTAGAATGGTGACCACTCTTATCAAGACCATATCTAAAGCAAGAATCAGAGCCCTCATAAGGGACAGGGATAAAATAATCAGACAAATTATCAGGAAAATCTAGAGATTTAAATAAATCATTGATATAATTCAAATTGGACATAGTGGAATACCTCTTTTCTATTTATTTTTGGTCATTTAAATTGTAAAACGGTATGAAAGCTATGTCTATTTAAATATAAGAAAACTGGAGCAGGATATATTTCCCCTCCAGTTTTAGTATAGAGCC
>NZ_JAHOCB010000009.1:0-90468 GCF_019125875.1 Erysipelatoclostridium sp. MSK.23.31
AGAAAAGAGATAGCTTTCGCTATCTCTTAAGCCCCTCCACTATTGACACGGAGCCTTAAGACCTGCAAAAATTATTAATTATTTAAGCCTTGACCAACTTGTTGACCAACAATTGCACCATCATTGGTAGCTGTCACAACTTGGCGAAGTACTTTTTGACGAACATCACCAGCAGCATAAATACCTTTGACAGATGTTTCCATCAATTCATTTGTAATGATATAGCCACGCTCATCAGTAATTCCTAAGTCTTTAACAAAATCAGTAATTGGATCTAATCCTACAAATGGAAAGACACCCTTAACTGCTAATTCACTAACTTCACCAGTCTTACTATCTTCTAATGCAATCGCCGCAACCTTATTATCTTTTGCAATAAGATGATGAGGTTTTTTTAGAAAATGAATTTCAATTTTATCATTAGCTTGAACATGATCTTGAATTATTTTATCAGCTCTAAAAACATCCCGCCGAACAATTAAATGTACTTTTTTAGCAAATTTAGTTAAATAAATAGCTTCTTCTAATGCCGAATTACCCCCACCAACAACTGCTACTTCATCACCTTTAAAAAATGGTCCATCACAAACAGCACAATAAGAAACACCATGCCCGGTTAATTCTTCTTCCATCGGAATTCCCATTTTACGTTCCTTAGTTCCAGTAGCAATCAAGACATTTTTTGCTTCATATGACTGATCCGTTGTTATAACTTCTTTATAATCACCGTAATCAATTACTTTAGTTACTTCACCATATGCCTGTTCACCGCCAAATGATAATGCATGTTCATACATTTCATAAGCTAACTCAGGGCCAGTCTTCTTTTTTTGTCCAGGCCAGTTTTCGATTTCAGCACTGACATTCAACTTTCCTCCAGGTGCTCCAGCATCCAGCATCAACACCTCTGCCCCTGCCCTAGTTGCATATAAACATGCACTTAATCCAGCAGGACCAGCTCCAATAATAATTAAATCTTTCATCTTAACACGCTCCTTCTATATATGGAATGATTTCCTTCATCTCGTCGATCATTAAATCTGGTTCTAATTCTAATAAATGTTGATAACCTTTAGGTGACCATTTTACACCAATTGTTTTAATACCAGCATTTTTCCCAGCTTGAATATCAGTTATATTATCACCGATATATACAGCTTTTTTAACACCCAATAATTCCATTGCCTTGATTATTCCTTCTGGATCCGGCTTAGTGACCTTAACATCGTCTAATCCAATTACTACATCAAAATATTTTTTTAAATCAAAAGTGTTGAGTCCTACATCAGCAGCAACTTTTAATTTAGTCGTAACGATTCCTAAAGGATAACCTCTATTTTTTAAATATTCTAATGTTTCTACTACTGTCGGATAAACATAGACAAAATCCTCGTGATGACTATGGTTATAACTATGATAATAATTCAACAATTCATTAAACATTTCATCTGGAAAGTACTTCGAAAACGTTTCTTTTAAAGATGGTCCTAAAAAAGATAATAATTCATCTTCACTCAAAGTATACCCAGGCTGATACTTTTCAAATACTTTAATAAAAGTTCTTTTAATTAATTCATCTGTATATAAAACTGTTCCATCTAAATCAAATATTATTGCTGTATCCATAAAATCTCCTTTACACATCATAGTATATCACACGTAATTAAATGTGATAAAGATTATGCTTTATTATTTATGAATATAAGTCTATACTTATGACGAGGTGATTAAAATGAAAATTGCAATTGTATTTGATAGTCATACAGGTAATACCAAAAAAGTAGCTAATGTAATTAAAGAAGCTTGTATTAACGAAGAGGTTGTTTACTTCGGTGAACCTCAAACATTCAGTGACGCAGATCTGATTTTTATTGGAAGCTGGACCGATAAGGGTAACTGTAGTCAAAAGATTCAAAATTTTCTTACTACTCTTTCAAATGAAAAAATCGCTTTTTTTGCAACAGCTGGATTTGGTGGTTCTACTGAATACTATGATAAACTGGCAGAACGATTTGATAATGTTGTAAATACTAATAATAAGATATTAGGACACTTTTTCTGTCCCGGTAAGATGCCTTTATCAATACGTGATCGCTATGTTAAAATGATTCAAGAGCATCCTGAAGATAAACAGCTTCAAGTTAGTATTGATAACTTTGATGCAGCTCTATCACATCCAGATACAAATGATTTAGAAAATGCTAAAAAATATGCATTAGAGATGATAGCTAAGGTTTAAATATCTTAGCTATTTTATATATTAAAATAAATGAATTGGATTAATAAAATTAATTTTTTTATGTTATTATAATATAAAAGGAGTGGTAGGATGTTGAATGGAAAAGAATTATTAGATAATAATACGCATATAATTTATGAAAAAATTACTACTGATGAACTTCCGCTAAAAGTTATTGAGGTAACTTTAGCTAAAGATGATCCTAATTTAATCCCTCCAAAACATTGGCATCGTAGTTTAGAGTTTATTATTCCACTTACCGCATCAATTGAACTTTGGAGTAATGGGGAAACTTATTCAATTGCTCGTAATGGTTTAGCTATCATTAATTCACAAGCTATACATACGACTAAAATTATTGAATCAGAGGATTGTTTTAAAAGTATTGTTATTCAAATTAAGTATGATTTTCTAAAAAAATGCTATCCTGCATTTGATAATATCTATTTTTCTAATCATATAGTCCCAGAAATTGAACAAAAACTGGTCGTTCTTTTAACTAATTTGAGTTTAGAGTATCAACAAACTACTGAATTTAAATTACTTACTATTAATGGTTATTTATATTTAATTATTAGTATTTTATTAAAGTATCAAAAAAAGATTAGAAAAGTTGGTTACTTTCTTCAATCTGATCAAAAACTCCAAGAATTTATGAAAATTCTCTTTTATTTAGATGAACATTATTCTCAAGCACTAGATGTTTCCTCAATCGCGAACCAATTTAACTTCTCTTATGGTTATTTAGCAAGATTGTTCAAAAAACACTTAAATATTACGGTCAAACAATACTTAACTGCACAACGTTTAGAACACTGTACTAACGATTTGGTTCATACTAATTTAACCATTACTGAGATTGCGATGAAAAATGGCTTCTCTAGTACTAAATCTTTTAATCGTGAATTTAAACTCAAATATCATGAAACACCCCAAGTATATCGTAATAAAGTTAGAAAATGACCCTAATGTGGTCATTTTTTTCATATTTAAATTTTATAAATAAGCTTAAGATATAGGCAAGGTGAAAGGAGAAGAGAGAATGAAAAGATTATCAAAATTATTACTTGCCTTATTTATTGCTTGTAGCATTACCGGATGTTCTCAAAGCACAGAAGTTGTTGATGCAACTTATGAAATTTATATTGCCGGATATGATTGGGGATGTGGCGTCAATAAAACTATTTTGACATTAGACAAAGCTGTTGATGATGTTGACAAAAATGATTTTATGGTATCTGAAACAAAACAAGTAACTGATTGGGAAGATGAGGCACTCCCAGTTGTTGAAAAAACTTTGGAGCGTGTTGTTGATGATGCCTATTCTTGTGATAAAGATGGGCAAAAAATTGATGGAGAGTCTAAATATATTGCGATTGAGTTATATGTAAGCCCAAATGATGGTTCGCCATTATTATACTCTGCTACAACACATTATAATACATGGAGTGATCCGTATTATTTAAATATTTCATTAGCAAAAAACGGTGAAATAACGGTAGACGATAAAAAAGTTACTAAACTTGATGTTAGTACAGAATATACTAAAAAAATTACTGCTGCTGACGCTTTAGAATTAGAAAAATTTAAGGCTAGTGATGGAATTGAATTAAATTATGGTCATTTTAACCCTAAAGAACCTTCTAATACATTATTTGTGTGGTTACATGGTTCTGGTGAAGGGGGAACAGAGAATACTAATCCACAAGTAACCTCTTTATCAAATAAAGTAAGTGCTTATTTTAATGATGATTTCCAAAATGCTGTTGGCAATGCATATGTTTTAGTTCCTCAATGTCCAACTTTTTGGATGGATGCTGATGGTAATGGCGGTGAATGGAATGATGACTTATTAGTAACTCATGGTCCTTCTTATTATACTAATGCACTTATGGAATTAATTAAAGATTATCAGTCTCGATGCGGAGCTACTAAAGTCGTTCTTGCAGGATGTTCTGCAGGTGGATATATGACTATGCGTTTAATTTTAGATTATCCAGATTATTTTGCTGCAGCAATACCAATTTGTGAAGCCCTGCCTGATGATGTTATTAGTGACCAACAACTTTCTGAAATTAAAGATCTACCTCTATATTTTATTTATTCTAATGATGATCCTAGTATTATTCCAGAAAAATTTGAAATTCCTACTATTAACCGATTAAAAAATCTTGGTGCAACTAATCTACACGTTGCCACATTTGATTCGGTCATCGATACTTCTGGTAAATATAATGATTTAAATGATGGTGACCCATACCAATATAATGGTCACTGGTCATGGATCTATTTTGATAATAATGAAGCCGACTGTGATGAACATGGTGAAAAAGTTTGGCAATGGATTGGTGAACAAGTTAAATAAAATGAATATAAAAGATGTAACGGATAAATTTTTAAACGTTACATCTTTTAATTATAATTTTCAGTTAAGTTGACAATTATAGGGTTCCTCATTTAAATATTTTTATTGCTAAAAAGTCTTTCTAGTTCCCCTATTTTTTTAGTCTTTTGAAATATGAATATTAGATAAATCTAAATACTCCTGCTTATTGGAAAGAAATCCTGATTTAACTGAAACAAAACCTTTTAAAATATCATGGGCAAATTCCTCTCTGCCACTACTGATACCTGTTTTAAACATCTAATTAATATTCTAAAATCATTTTCTTATTCCAGTATTAATTAACCGATTGATGTCATTTAATTATTTAACACTTCCGCCATGGAATAAACACTCGTATACTTTAATATTATTATAGTATATTTCCTCTTTACCATTAAAAAATTCATAATCACCATCATAACTACAATGATATGTATAATTACCATTAGTATACAACGCCGGACCTCTAAAAGGAGAAATTCGATCAACTAATAATAGTGCTTCCTTCAAAAAATCACCACTAAAAGCCTCATCAAGCACTTTACCATAATAATTCATTACATAAAGTGGAATATTGTCTTTATAGACACATTCTTCACCACCAAAAAATTCACTGCCTACAAACGTATCAATATATAAATATTCATTTTCTTGATATTGATAATCATGGCTGTTAGGTCGACTGGAAACAGTTTTCCCCTCCTTTTTAGCATAGGTTGCTTTTTTTGCCTTTAACATAAAATCAATCCAGTTATAATTACTAATTTTACTTTCTATTTCCTGCTTAGCACAGTCATTATCCTTAACTAAGTTATCAATCGTTATCCCAAATATCACTGATAATCCCATGATATAATCGAGATTTGGCAGCACACTACCACTCTCCCATTTAGTTACTGTTTGGCGACTTACTTCAAGCAGATCAGCAAGCTCCTCTTGTGTTAATCCTTTACGTTTACGATATAAAATAATTTTATCTCCAATCATTTTCCATCCTCCTTTATTTTAGTATCATTTTACTATATATTTAAAAATTTTCGAGAAACTATAATTTACATTTTTAGCAACTATTATTGTCATCTTCAAAATATAAGGAAATAATAGTAATTATGTTGTACAATAAATTGGGGTGATAACATGAAAAAAATTAATATAACAGAAATTAAAGGCATTCAAATCGGCCAAGTCGAAAATCAAAAAGCTGGAACCGGCTGCACTGTAATCATCTGCAAAGATGGTGCTACAGCAGGTGTTGATGTAAGAGGTGGCGGCCCAGCAACTAGAGAAACAGACCTGCTAAATCCAATCAACATGGTCCAACAGATCAATGCTGTAATGCTAAGTGGCGGCAGTGCCTTTGGACTAGATGCGGCTAGTGGTGTAATGCAATATTTAGAAGAACATAACTGTGGTTTTGATATGAAGGTCGCCCATGTCCCTATTGTTTGTGGTGCATCTTTATTTGATTTAACAGTTGGTGATCCTAAAATTCGTCCAGATAAAGCAATGGGATATCAAGCTTGCCTTAATAGCGAAAAAAATGAACCGCTTAAAGAGGGTAACTATGGTGCCGGATGTGGTGCTAGTGTTGGTAAAATCATGGGTCCACAATATGCAATGAAAGGCGGCTTAGGTACTGCAGCCATCCAGATCGATAATCTTCAAGTTGGAGCAATTGTAGCAGTTAATGCCTGTGGAAATATTGTTGACTATAAAACTAATGAGCAGTTAGCTGGAATTTATGATTCAGAACACAATAGTATCATTCCTGCAGACGAGGTGATTTTTCAACAAATTGAAAAACTTCGCCAATTACCAAGTGGTAATACTACCATTGGTTGTATTATTACAAATGCCAAATTAGACAAAGCTCAATGTACAAAGATTGCAGGGATTGCCCACAACGGTTATGCCCGTGCTATTCAGCCTGTCCACACGATGAGTGATGGCGATACTATTTTTGTATTAAGTACTAATGAAGTTGAAGTAATGCCAGATGCCATTGGGATTCTTGCAACTGATTTAATGGCTAAAGCAGTCAATCGTGCGGTAAAAAAAGCCGACAGCGCCTACGGTTTAAAATCATACAAAGAATTACATAAATAATTATTATTACAGTTGGCAGCAATAATAAATTGTACTATAATCTTATCGTCAAACCGTATCAAGAAGATATTTTCAAGAGATCATCATGACTCTTAGAAAAATGGGAAGATATGGCGAGACACTCATAATAAACATCACATCTAAAAAGAGTGATAGTAGGAGGAAAAAATGAGATCTAAAAAAACACAGTACATGACTTTCATGGCAATGTTTCTTGCTATTGAAATCATCCTTGTCGTAACACCGCTTGGTTATATCCCAATCGGTCCTTTAAGTGCTACGACAATGCACATTCCTGTAATCATTGCTGGGATTACATTAGGAAAAAAGGCAGGAGCCCAACTTGGTTTGGTCTTTGGACTAACTAGTTTAATTCGTGCAACGATTCAGCCGGGAATTACATCATTTTGTTTTTCACCATTCGTTACAGTGGGAAACATTAGCGGGGATTGGCGAAGCGTTATAATTGCTCTTGTTCCAAGAATATTACTTGGCTATCTTGCTGGAGTAATCTTTGAATTTATAAAAAACAAGTTTAATAATGAAAATGCTGCAGCAGTGATTGGTGCTTTAATTGGAACGATTACAAATACTGTACTTGTCCTAGGCGGAATTTACTTTTTCTTTGGCACTGCTTATGCTGATGCAGTTAATATTGCCTATAGTTCATTGCTGGCAATGTTATTTGGTGTTGTGACTACTAATGGTATCGTTGAGGCACTTATTGGGGCGGTCGTTACCCTCCTGGCATATAAAGCAATTAAACCAATGGCAACAAATATAAAATAATTTAAGGTTAAGTTACCCTTTAAATTCATTACTATTAGTAAGAAGTGTGTTATTATCACTTCTTATTTTATTATAGTTTATTTATACTTTTGGTATTTATAAAAATTATTTTTACTTTTACAATTAAAATGATAGAAACTTATCTTTTCATTTAGCTAATTTCTATAATTTATAGATAAAATAGTTTCTTCTTCTCTTTGAGGAATTGTAAATATGACTATATCTTTTATAATAAAGATATAGTCATATCATATAGAAAAGAGGAAAATAAAAATGGCAGATTCAAAAATTATCTTTATTGATGTTGATGGAACTTTAGTTGATTATGAAAACAAATTGCCAGCTTCAGCAGACAAAGCAATTAAACAAGCACGTAAAAATGGACATCGTGTGTATATATGTACTGGACGAAGTAAAGCTGAGGTATACCCTTATTTATGGGATATTGGTCTTGATGGCATGATTGGTGGGAATGGCAGTTATGTAGAAGATGGGGATACGGTTGTTATGCATCAGTTAATTACTGCTGAGCAATGTAAACATATCGTAGACTGGTTAAAAAGTCGAGGACTTGAATTCTATCTTGAAAGTAATAATGGTTTATTTGCGAGTGAAAACTTTGAAACTCGGGGAGAACCAGTAATTCAAGAATATAGTAAACGTAAAGGTAAAGAACATAGTGATCAAATTAAAGTTCGAGATGTTTTTCCAGAAATGATTTTTGATGGTGAATTATATCGTGATGATTTGAATAAAGTTAGTTTTATTCTTGAAAGTTATCAAGATCATCTTGATTCAATTGAAGAATTTCCTGATTTAAAAGCTGGTACATGGGGCGGTGCAGGGGAAATTGCTCTATTTGGTGATTTAGGCGTTAAAGATATTACTAAAGCTCATGCTATTGATGCTTTATTAGAGTATCTAGGTGCAGATATTGAGGATACATATGCCTTTGGTGATGCTAAAATAGATATTCCAATGCTTGATTATTGCCATATTGGTGTTGCTATGGGAAGTGGTGGCGATGAAATCAAAGCTATGGCTGATTATATAACTGATGATGTCGACCAAGACGGTTTGTATAATGCTTTTGTTCGTTTTGGTTTAATTGAAGCAGAGTAAAAAAAAATATAATGAAAACGAAGGGAATTTTTCCTTCGTTTTCATTATATTTTTTATAATATTTCTATCAAATCATTCTATTATATAATTATTCTTAACACTAAATTTATAAGAAAATCAATAATTTATACAGCTTTATCAAACTGACTATTATAAAGCTCTGCATAGAAACCACCACGACTTAATAAATCTTCATGATTTCCACTTTCAATAATATCACCATCTTTCATTACTAGAATTAAATCTGCGTTTTTAATTGTTGAAAGACGATGCGCAATAACAAAGGAAGTTCGTCCCTCCATTAATTCATCCATGGCCTTTTGAATCTGTAACTCTGTTCTAGTATCTACTGAACTAGTAGCTTCATCAAGAATCAACATTGGTTTATCAGCAATCATCGCTCGAGCAATCGTCAACTGTTGTTTTTGTCCTTGTGATAAATTTACTTGATCATTAAGTACCGTATCATAACCATATGGAAGTGTTCTGATAAAATGATCTAAGCCTACTGCTTTACATGCTTCTTCAATTATCTGATTAGATATATTTTTAGTATTATAAACCAAATTCTCACGCACTGTTCCTTCAAAAAGCCACGTATCTTGAAGAACCATACAGAATTGTCCGTGGACATCTTCTCGACGTAAATCTTTAGTTGGAATATTATCAATTCTAATTTCGCCACGATCAACTTCGTAAAAACGCATCAATAAGTTGATTATCGTTGTTTTACCAGCTCCAGTTGGCCCAACAATAGCAATCTTTTGACCAGGTTCAGCACGAGCAGAAAAATCATTAATAATAATCTTATTGCTATCATAACCAAAATGAACATGTCTAAATTCTACTCCACCTTTGGCTTTGGACAAGCGTTTTACTTTATGACTCTCATCAGCCATTTCTTGAGCTTCTAAAAATTCAAATACACGCTCTCCTGCTGCAGCCGCTGACTGTAATGATTGAGCTGCTTGAGCTAACTGTGATAATGGCTGAGTAAAATATCTAATATACATCATAAATGCTACAATTACTCCAAATGATATATCTCCACTCATTGCTAATGCAGCGCCAATAATGCATACTGCTACGTATCCAAAGTTACCAATAAAACTCATGATTGGCATCATTAATCCAGATAAGCATTGGGCCTTAAAACCACTATTACGTAAATTATTATTCTGTCTTGTAAAAGCTTCTTTTGCCTTAACTTCACCATTATAAGCCTTAACAATCGTATGACCAGTATAAATTTCTTCAACATATCCATTGATTTCACCAAGATGTTTTTGCTGGCGAGCAAAATATTTTTGCGATTTAGACATAATTACCAGCATTAAAGCAAAACCTATAACCGTTGCTAGAACTGCAGTAAAAGTCATAATGAGATTAGTTTTTAACATCATTATAAGTGAACCAGCTAATAAAGTGACTGATGAAACTAATGTTCCAACACTCTGATTTAATGATTGTCCAATCATATCAATATCGTTGGTAACTCTCGATAATATATCACCAGTTGAAGTATGATTATAAAAACTAATTGGCAAGCGATTAATTTTACGCGAAATATCTCTTCTTAAATTTTTAGTAACCCACTGAGTTACTGTTGCCATGACAAATCCCTGAAATAAAGAAAAAAAAGCACTAGTAACATAAAATCCGACTAATGTAAGACCAATTTTACCAATCCTTGTCATATCAATTCCCGTCATTATTCCATTTGTAATTAAATCTGTTAATTCTGATAATCTGTCTGGACCTATCAAGGTTAATATTGTTCCAAATATGGCACTGATAATTGCCATAACCATTACAATCCAATACTTTCTACAATATTTTAACAATTTTAACCATGTTTCCTTAAAATCTTTAGATTTTTCTTTACTACCCATATTAACCCCAGGAGCTTTTAAATCATTTTTCTCTAAATACTTTCCTTCTGCCATTATTCTAATTCCTCCTTTGATAACTGTGAACGAGCTATTTGTTGGTAAACTTGACAATTCTTCATTAAGTCTTCATGTGTTCCCATCCCTACAATAACCCCTTCATCAAGAACAATAATTTTATCAGCATCTCGAATCGTACCAATTCGTTGAGCAACGATCAATTTGGTAGCATCGCAACAATCTTTCTTTAAAGCTTCTCGAAGTTTTTGATCTGTTTTATAGTCTAGTGCAGAAAACGAATCATCAAAAATCATAATTTCGGGTTGACGACATATTGCCCGGGCAATAGAAATCCGTTGCTTTTGCCCACCTGAGTAATTAGAACCGCCTTGGGCAACATAGCTATTATATCGGCGTGGTGAAGCCTCAACAAAATCAGAAGCTTGAGCTGTATAAATGGCATCAATGACATTGTTTTGAAGATTATTATTTCTACCATTATCACCATAGGCAACATTAGATTCAATAGTTCCACTAAAAAGAACTGCTTTTTGGGATACATAACCGATTTTGTTATGTAAGGCATATTGTGTATAAGCTTTAACATTAATCCCATCTACGAGTACTTCACCTTCTGTTACATCATAAAAACGTGGAACTAGATTAATCACTGTACTTTTACCGCATCCAGTTGAACCGATAAAAGCAACTGTTTCTCCTTGAGCAACAGTAAAAGTAATATTTTGTAAAACATAATCTTCAGCATCAGGATATTTAAAACTGACATTTTTAAATTCAATTTGTCCTTTAATACCCGGTTTAGCGACAGTTACTGTACCATCATTAATTATTGGTACTGTTTCTAATACTTCCATGATTCGCTTTGATGAAACCGATGCTCTTGGAAACATTATAAAAATCATAACAAGCATCATAAAAGCCATAACTACTTGCATTGCATATGTAGAAAATACCACCATATCTGAAAATAAGTTTAGTTTATCCATCATAGCAGCATTTTCAATCAGGATGGCTCCAATCCAATAAATGGCCAATGTCAGACCACTCATGATTCCTTGAATTCCTGGACTCATGATTGCCATAACTCGGTTTGCAAACAAGTTTGCTGAGGTTAACTCCTGATTGGCATTTTCAAATTTATTCTCTTGATAATTCTCAGCATTATAAGCCCGAACAACACTTATTCCCGTTAAATTTTCACGAGTAACCCGATTCAAATCATCTGTCAACTGTTGTAATTTTTTAAATTTTGGTAATGCAAAAATCATGCAACTTCCTACAATAACTAATAAAACGATTACAGCTACACCCGTTGAAGCTGTCCATTGCCAGCTTTTACCAGCAATCTTGAAAATTGCCCAAACAGCCATAATCGGTGCCTTAATAATAGCTTGTAATCCCATTACAACAAGTGTTTGAATTTGTGAAATATCATTAGTTGAACGTGTAATCAGACTTGCTGTTGAGAAACTACCAATTTCTTCCATTGAAAAAGCTTGTACTTTATCAAACAATCGCTCTCTTAAATTAGCAGCAAAATTTGTAGCTACCCTTGCTGCAAAGATTGCTACAACTACCGATGAAGCTAAACTTCCTAATGCACATCCTAACATCTTTACACCTGACTCAATTATTTCATCCATTGTACTTCCTGTTGTTTGGACTAGCATTGTTATTTTTGACATATAATCTGGGAGTTTAAGATCTAACCATACTTGTAAAATAATAAATGCTAGACAGATAATAATTAAGCTCCAATCTTTTTTAGTAAAGTTTTTAAATATTTTTATCATTCAAAATCTCCTTTCGCTTTATAAGTCCATCTTAAACAATAAAAATAAACCAAAACTAAACTAAAAGAACTAACTTTAATCTCGTTAGTTCTTTGCATATGTATTTGTATTACAAATTGAGAGGCAATGTTACAATAAAAGTTGTTTCATTTTTATTGCTATCAACATCGATAGTACCACTATGAAGACTAACAATTTTCTTAACGATAGCAAGCCCGATTCCTGTTCCCTCAGTAGCATGTGAAGTATCTCCTTGATAAAATTTATTATAAAGATATTTTTTCTCTTCATCAGTAATTTTAGGTCCATTATTGCTAATTAAGATTTGATAATCACTTTGATTATGAATAATTTTAATTCCTAATTTACCATCTCTTGGGGCAAACTTAATTGCATTATCAAGTAAATTAATCCATACTTGATACAATAACTCTTGATTCCCAGCTATTTGATGTTCATCAAAATCAATAATTAGATTCAAATTTTTATTAGACCATTTCTTTTCTAATAAAAGAAGACAATTACGAATTTGCTCCGATAAATTGAAACTAGTAATATTACTTAGTATTGTCTGTTTTTCAATCTTATTTAGATTTAATACATTAGTAGCCATATCTGCTAAACGACTAGATTCAGTTTCAATAATTTGTAAATATTTATCATGCGTTTTTTGATCAAGATTATCTTTTTGTAATAATTTGGCAAATCCTTTAATTGATACAATCGGTGTCTTAAATTCATGTGAAAAATCATTAATAAAATTAGTTCGTAACATTTCAGTATTTTCTAGTTCCTCAGCCATTGTATTAAAACTGTCTGTTAATTCCTGTGAAATACGGTGCTTCCCTAAATTAATGCGAATATCATATTTTCCATGAGCTAACTGATTCATTGCTTCAATTAATGTATTTAATGGTCTGAGTGGAAAGTGACTCCCAAGTGCTGCAACTATTGTCCCAATAACAATACTTGTCATTGCAAAGATAATAATTTGAAAATGAATTGGAGCCGATGCAGTTTGTGATATTCCTAATACACCGATTTGTGTTAAGAAAAATATTACACATCCAACGATTATCATAGTAACTACTAAAATTATAAATACTACAATCGTAAATATTAAAGTTAGTAATGCTCGTGGCGGTGCTTTTTTACGATTCATCATTTCTTACCGCCTTATAGCCAAGTCCTCTAACTGAGATAATTTCAAACTCTGGCCAATCTTCAAATCGTTTTCGCAATCGAGCGACATGAACCGTGACAGTTTCCCATCCAGTATCGCTATCAACACCCCATATTTCATCCATTAATTGTATTCGCGTGAAAATTTTACCCGGATATGAAAGCAGCTTATATAAAAGCATAAATTCTTTTTGGGGTAATTCCTGACAGGTATTTTTTCGCTTCACTGTTAGTGAATCATAATCTAAAATAACTTCACCAATTATAATTCGATGCTCATTTACAATCTTAGCCCGCCGTAATAATGCCTTAACACGTAAGAGTAATTCCTCTTCGTCAAACGGCTTGGTCATAAAATCATCTGTTCCAACTATAAATCCCTTATTTCGATCAGCAGGTAATTGTTTTGCTGAAACCATTAAAATAGGTAGTTCATTTTGTACTCTACGTAATATTTCAGTAAACTCATAACCATCCATTTTGGGCATCATTACATCTAAAATTACCAAATCAATATGACTTCTATCCAAAACCTTTAAAGCATCTTCGCCATCAGTTGCACCTATAACAATATAATTTTCTGTTTCTAAAACAGCCTTGATCAATTGGCGAGTATTTTTATCGTCATCAACAACAAGAATATGAAACATAGCCTATCACCTCACTACTATATAGTATATCAGTTTTATAAACTCTAACTAAACTAAATTATATTGTATAAAAAAGTAATCTTATTTTGCCATCTCTAATTACATTATTTAAAAGTAATTTGAATAAAAGAGCCAATCAACTAATTTTAGTTAACTGACTCTTTTTCTTATTGTCTAGATTTTTTTCTAAACAATGATTTCAACCCTCGCTTGATTACTTGAAAAAAACTAAGTGATCGAACTAAATTTTCTGAGGGAATATATTTATTAATAGCACGTAATAATGCTTTATTATCGCGTGATGAGAAAGTAAAATTCCCATTATTTTTGGTAACAACGGCAAAGCGAGGAATCCATTTTCCTTTAAACATAACTGAAGCCATTACACAATTAACTTCTTCCCATGGAATTTGAATATAATCTCTAATATTTTTTTCATTATAGAATTCAAATGCTTTATCGCCTACCATGACTTCTCCGTAATTAGCAAGACCAAGATAAGAAGTTGCTTTGACTGTTAAATCTACTTTAGTATTTAAAGATTGTACCATATATTTCCTCCTTTACAGCTGCCATGTATTTTCTTTATTATATTACATTATTCCACCAAGACGTGCAAGAATTCCGATAATGAATAAAGCAACGATAATAACGATTGGTGATACTTTCTTTTTCAATAGCCAACAGCATAATAATGTTAATAATAATGCTGATAAACCTGGAATAAGTTGATCTAAATTTTGTTGTAGGGTCGTAACTTTCTCAACATTTAAACCATTAGATCCTAATGATGCAAACTGTTCTAATGCTGATTTGATCCCGTCTACACCAGAAGGCAAACTATTCCAATCAATATATGCGCCCTTTGACTGCGTAACAGTTGATACAACCGGAGTAAAAGTAATACTTACCCAACGTTGTACTAATGATCCGATAATGAACATCCCAAGAATTGAAGCACCTTGAGTAATTTTACCTAATAATCCACCAGATAAGTCTTGTGCAATTGAAGTACCAACTTTATATCCAAATTCTTGTGTATACCACAAAAATGCGATACGAATGATATTCCATGCAAAGAAAAAGATTAATGGACCAATAATATTACCACTTAATGCTAGAGAAGCACCTAATGCTCCTAAAATTGGTCTAAGAGTAAACCAGAAGACAGGATCTCCAACCCCAGCTAAAGGACCCATCATCCCAACTTTTACACCTTGGATTGCAGTATCATTGATTTCTGCTCCATTAGCACGTTCCTCTTCTAATGCTAATGTAACACCCATGACTGGCGCTGATACATATGGATGAGTATTGTAAAATTCCATATGTCTTTTTAAAGCCGCTACTTTATCTTCCTTATTTGGATATAATTTTTTGATTGCTGGGATAATTGAATAACACCAACCACCATTTTGCATACGTTCATAGTTCCAAGAACCTTGAAGGAACTGATGACGCCAAGCAACAGACATACGATCTTTTTTTGATAATTTAATTTTTTCTGCCATAATTTCTTTCCTCCTTCAAGATTTTAATAGTCATTTAAGATATCGCCTAATGGATCTCCAGAACCTGTTGAACCGCCACCATTAGAGCCACTGTTTTCTTTTAATCCTAAATAGATGATTGCTAAAGCAACACCAATTGCTCCTAATGCGATCAATGTTAATTCACCGATTGCAGCAAGAACAAAACCTAATGCAAAGAATGGCCATGTTTCTTTAGTAGACATCATATTGATTACCATTGCATAACCAACTGCCGCTACCATTCCACCACCAACAGTCATTCCGCCAGATAGCCATGGTGGCATTTGATTTAATGCATCAGTTACAACTGCCGCAGGAACAACACAAAGTGCTGCAGCAGGAATTGCAATTCGAATTCCTTGTAATAAGATTGCTAAAATTTGCCACATGTCGATTGCACGCATATTTCCTTGTTCGGCTGCCCCATCCATAAAGTGAACAATTGGGATTGTAAGAGTACGACAGATCATTGTTAAGAATAAACCTGCTACTGATAAAGGGATTGCAACTGCGATTGCAGTAGAAATAGCTGTTTGCACATCAGTTGCTCCACCTTCTAAACCTAATACCATAATAATTGATGAAGCTACAGAAGCTAATGCTGCATCTGGTGCTACAGCAGCTCCTACATTGGCCCACCCTAATGCAATCATTTGAAGCGAACCACCTAGAATAATCCCTTCAGTTAAGTGACCACTTACTAAACCGATTAAAGTACATGCCACTAACGGTTGGTGAAATTGGAACTCATCCAGAATTCCTTCCATCCCCGCTAGTAAGGCAATTATAATAATTAAGATTATTGTAATTAAAGACATTATAATTCCTCCCTACATTTTATTTTTAAACATTTTTCAATTCTGCTTTTGCTTTCTTTAAAAGCGTATCAATATTTTCATTTGAATCACTTGGTACTTTACGAACATTAAAAGTAATTCCTTTAGCTTTAATTTTTTCAATTGTTTCAATATCTTCCGGCCCCATTGCAATAGCTTTATTTACTACCACTTTACCAATTGAATGAGCCATTGAACCAATATTTAATTCTTTAATATCTACACCGCCTTCGATTGCCCGTAATGCATCTTGAGGTGTTTCAAATAATAACATTGCTTTGGTATTACCAAAACGTGGATCTTTAGCCACTTGAATCATTTTATCAATTGGAACAACATTAGCCTTAACTCCTGGTGGCGCGGCTTGTTCAATCATCTGTTTCCGTAATTTATCTTTTGAAACAGCATCAGAAACAACGATGATTCGATTTGGTTGTGTTGTTTTAGTCCAAGTAGTTGCAACTTGACCATGCAATAAACGCGTGTCAATTCGTGCCAGAACATATTTAATATGTCCATCCCCTAATACAGTTCCCTCAGGAATAGCTCCTTGTGACTGTGTATTAATAGCTTGAGCCGCTACTTTCGTTTCTGGTTCTAATTCTTCAGGTTTTACTTTTACCCCTTCTCTAGCAACTTCAGTAACATGTTTAGCAATTTCATGCGCTGTTTCCATCGACATTCTAGAAGCATAAGTCTCAATCAGCATTGGTAAATTTAAACCCGTAACGATTGCCCACTTATCTTCATGACCAGCAATTAATCCATTAGCCTGATTAAATGGTGTACCACCCCATAAATCAACTAAAAATAGTACTTCGTCTTGATTTTCAAAAGTAGCTATTGCCGCTTCCATTTTTGCTTTAAGATCATCAGGTCCTTCACTTGGTTGCAAAGTAACTGCTTTTACATCGACTTGATCTCCAAAGATCATTGCCCCGGATTGTAGAATCCCGTTAGCAAACTCACCATGACTAGCAAGAATAATTCCTACCATTATAAATTCCTCCCTTTCTTTTAAATACTTTATAACGCAAAAAAACAGGCAAACTATTATTAAAAGATACAAAAATACCATCTTTGTTCTTTTTTTAAATAGTTAATGCCTGCTTTATCAGTTACACACTATAAAATATTCAATTTATGAAACAATATTATCATTGTAAGCCTTTTCTGTCAAGAAATCATTTAAAAATTATTATTTCAAAATAATATATTTTTAAATACTTGACAATATTCTTTCCAAATGTAATGCCAGATATCCTACTTCTGTCTCTGGTAATTTCTTTTTTAAAACCTTTGATAATGCTTCACACATGTTACTTGCCTGTTCATATGCAAAAGGAAACTTATCTTTAGTAAATTCACTTATATCCATCTGCAATTCTTCATTTTTATTTAATCTTAAAATTAAAAATTTAATATGATTCATTAATCGAGCATATGAAACTGATTGAATATCAATAACAATATTAAGATCATTTTCTAATTTAATAATACTTTCATGAATAATTCGTGTTGCCTCCATTGACTCAGCAACTTGATTAGAAGAAATTGCTGAATGAATATGTAGTGTAATAAAGCCAACTTCATCATCATTGATCATTCGTGATATAAACTTATTAATTACTTCCCGTCCTTCTAATGCAACCTCATATTCATCAGGAAACAGCAAACGAATATCATTGATAAATGGATTTAAAGGCATTATATTTTCATCCATTCGCTTTATTGCAAAATAGATATGATCCGCTAATGGTAATAAGATATCATTATCAATTTTTCCAAATTTCTCTATTATCAGTCTAATAATCTCTGATGCTATTTCTAAATAAACTGGATCAATATAATTGATTATATCATTTGAACCACTTTTAGCTTTATATCCCTTTTGCATAAGAAATTTTTTAGCATTCCGTGGTACTTCAAAATAATCATCCACTTTCTTTGAAAATCCAATTCCTTTATACATAATAATAACTTCTTCAGTCTCATTACAAGCTAAAATAGTATTATTATTTAATACTTTAATGATCTTATACATATTTATTTTCCCTCTCCTAGTTGCAAATCTTCATAATTGTACTCCCGCTCTTTATTTTACCATATTCTTTTTCAATCTTTAAATCATTTGATAGATTTGTAAATATTAACAAAATACTTTCATCTAAAGCATTTTCTTTAATATACTCTAAATCTGCATTCCAAATTAAATCACCTTTTTGCACTCTTTGATTTAATTTAACTAATATTTCAAAACCAGTTCCATTTAAATTAACTGTATCAGTTCCAAAATGAATCAACAATTCATATCCGTTATCTAATTTCATTCCAATTGCATGTTTTGTTGGATAGATCATTGTTATCTCACCATCACAAGGGGCAACGATCAAACCGTGAAATGGCTTGATCATAACCCCATCACCTAACAGCTTATGTGAAAAAATTTGATCTGGAGCCTGTTCAATTGGCAAAACCTCACCATCAACAATATTGCCTAATTCAAGATTAGTATGATCAGTCTCTTTTTCCAGTTGATAATCATCTAATTCATCAGGAATATTTATTAAATACTCGTCCAGCTTTGATTTGATCGATGATGCTTTAGGACCATAAATTATCTGAACTCCATTTCCTTGCATAACAACTGCCGCTGCCCCTGATTGTTTCAATAAACCTTCATTTACTAATTGATTATCACTAACTGTTGCTCGTAATCTGGTAATACAACAATCTAAGTCAGTAAAATTATCACGACCACCTAGCCCTCGAACAATCAATTGTGACTGTTTGTCAATTTCAATTCCTTTATTTAACAATTTTCGATGACTTGCTTTAGGGTTCTTAAAGATAGATAACTTCATATTATCTATCTCTCTACCTGGAGTCTTCAAATCAAATTTTTTAATTAGATATTTAAAACTAAAATAATAGAGCATGAAATAAATTATTCCAATAGGGATAAGCAATACCCAGCTAGTCTTACTATTACCTTGCAATACACCAAAAACAATAAAGTCAAATAAACCTCCAGAAAAGGTCAATCCCACGGCAATATTAAAAATATGAGCAACCATATAAGCACTTCCTGCTAAGATAACTTGTACCCCAAATAACAGTGGAGCAGCAAACAAAAAAGTAAATTCGATTGGTTCCGTTATTCCCGTTAAGATGCTTGTTAAAGCCGCTGAGAACAACAAACTTCCAATCGCTTTTTTATTTTCCGGCTTAGCAGTCTGATACATTGCCAATGCTGCTCCCGGTAAACCAAAAATCATAAAAATAAATTCACCAGTAAAATATTTTGTAGCCTCGCTACTAAAATGCACAATATTTGGATCAGCTAACTGTGCGAAGAAAATATTCTGACCACCATAAATTACCGCCCCATTGACGACCATTGAACCTCCAATTGCAGTTTGCCAAAATGGTAAATAAAATACATGATGTAAGCCAAAAGGAACCAGTAACCGTTTAATTACACCGTAAACAAAGGTTCCAAAATAGCCTGAGGTTGAGATAAGTTTACCTAATTCATATATACCATTTTGAAAGAATGGCCAAACATAAAACATTACGATTCCCACAAACAAAAAAGTTATTGTTGAAATTATCGGAATAAACCGTTCTCCTTCAAAAAAAGATAACGCTCTTGGTAATTCAATTTGATAAAAGCGATTATGTATATAACTAACGCCAAGACCGACGATTATTCCACCAAATACCCCCATTTCCAATGACATGATCCCACAAACCGCTGTAATCGTTCCATCTAAAACATCAGGATTAATTATTTGATTATCTAAAATACTTCCATTTAATGAAAGCATCCCGCTAATTGTTGTATGCATAACAAAAAAAGCAATAATTGAAGATAAAACGGCTACTTCTTTCGCCTTTTTCGCCATTCCCAACGCTACTGCAGCAGCAAAAATAAGTGGTAGATTGTTAAAAAGGCCACTCCCCACTTTAGTTAAGATTATTAAAAAGTCATGTAAAAAAGTCCCGTTTCCTAAAACTCCCTCTAAATGTAGTGAAGAAATAGTTGTTTCATTAGTCAATGAACTACCAATTCCCAGAAATAAACCCGCAATTGGCAATACTGCAATCGGCAGCATAAAACTGCGACCAATCCTTTGTAAAATCCCAAAAACTCTAGTCTTCATAATCCCTCCGTTATTCCAACATAATTTATTATAACTAAATCGTTCGATCAAAAATTCTTTTTATAATTAAGACCATGATACTTATAATAATCATGATAAAGACTATCTGTCAACAAGAATAATTACTTATTTATACGATATTTACTACTTTTTTTGTCAATTTAAAGAGAAATAATTAAAAAAATAGAATTCTATTTTAATATGCTCCGCTTAAGTAAACAAGGGACATATCATTTTGAATTCTATTTCTTTAATTAAATCAGTTTCTAACATATGCTTTTAATACTTTTATTTCATTTTTATCAAACGGTTCAATAGTAAACTCACCTACTTGAGCTGGTACAATAAAAGTTTCCGCATAATGCACTGTATATGGCTCAAACTTATTTTTAGGACTTTTAATTACTGCACTTTCCCCAGCAACTAAATTCATCATTACCACACTTTTATTAGTTTGTTGATAAATCTTTTGTTTAGTTGTAATAACTCGTGTTTCAATAAATTCTAATTCATGTAATCCGGTTTTAACTTCTGTATATTCATCACTCTTTTCAATTTCTGTAAAATTATTTACCAAATTGGATTCTACCCAAGTAGTTGTTCTTTGATAATCAATTACCTTCTTTCCATCTTCAACATGAATCGGGCGTGGTTTACCATCTAATCCTACACGATCCCAATCCCATAATTTAAAAGTAAAAATATATGGTGTAGCACTTACTTCCAAGACTACACAATTAGCCGAAGAACAATGAATTGTTCCTGCTGGAATTAAGAAATGATCATGCTTTTTTGCTGGAAAAAAATTAATATACTTATCGGCATCAAAACTTTGATTACCCTCATTAGCTCTTTCTAAATCGTTAATAAATTCGTCTGAATTAATATTCTCTTTTAAACCTAAATATACTCCACCTCCATCACAATCAAGGATATAGTAGCTTTCATCTTGCGTATAAGGCATTCCAAAATGGCTCTTGATATATTCAGTTGTTGGGTGTACTTGTAAGCTTAAATTTCCTCCACCCATTGTATCAAGAAGATCAAATCTAATTGGAAACTCTGCCCCAAAACGAGCATAATTTTTTGCTCCTAAAAGCTCTATAGCTTGATACATAACAACATTTAAAGCTGGGGTTGCAATAACAATATCGCCAAACTTCAAATTAATACTATTCTCCTCTGGAACCCCATCAAAACTCCAAGCATAATTAGATTTACTTTTATCTAAATTACAAACCTCTTTCATCCATTGTCCTCCCCAAACCCCTGGATCAAAATATGGTACTAGACGAAATGGTTGATTGCAAACACTTCTTAATGCATTTCGAAACGCAATACCAGTAATCATTTTAGGTTTATTACTGCAATTAGTGTCTAGATATAAATCAATATCTTCAAAAATCTCTCGTTTATGCTTATCGGCAATTCGCCACTCAATAAAATAACCACGCTTATTTTTTATTAGAGGATCTTCATCATAATTACTTTGTTTAAAATTAGGTAATCCAGCCCGATATCTTAATTGAATTTCCCATCGTGTTAGGTCTGCATATATTAATAAATCACCTTTAGTAATTAGACTTGCCCCAAAACCGTATACAAGAACTATTCCTTCTTTATTTTTAACAAACTTTTGTATCTTAGCCAGCTTAGCTTCATCAACATAATCTCTAATAGTTCCATAATACATTACTCCCCTGACACGATCTTCAGTTAGATTCACCTGCATCATTTCTGTCAATTTTTTACCATCATAAAAGATATCTTCACTTAAAATTACGTGTGCTGGAGTCAATTTTTTTATCAATACATTTAATAATTCATGATCATTAATTCCCAAATAACAATCTACAACAACTATCTTTTTATTTCCTAAAGATTCTTTAATTTTCTTATCAATCTGCGCATATCCAGAATATGCATCGTTGTCATAGCCATTTATTTTGATATAGGGGCTATTATCATAATTACTCATTTGCTTTTTGCCTCCTACTCAATCTTATTTATACTCAGGTTCTGTATCTTCAGCTTCAAAACATCGTGTTCTCATTAATTCTTTTACCCAATCGCCTGATTTTTTAATTCTCCGATTCCGATTATTTTCCATATCAATTTCCACAAACCCATAACGATTTCTAAATGCATTAACAGGTGAAAGATTATCTGTAAACGTCCAATTCAAAAAGCCCCGACAATCACAACCTTCGTCAATTGCTTTTAACATCCAAGCCATATGGTCACTTAAAAATTCAATTCGATAGCTGTCCTGAATTTGCCCGCTAGCATCCTTAAACTTATCTTCATCCATTACTCCCATACCATTTTCAGTAATCCAACATTCAATATTTCGATAATCATTTTGAATGATCTTCAGCATATCATAAATTCCTTTAGGATAAATTTCCCATCCTCTTGAAAAATTCATTTTAATTCCTCGTGGACTATATGTTTCATAATATGCAGTTGGAATAAATGGTTTATCTGGATTCCATGCCGTTTCTCTTTGTCGAACCCGTAACGGCTGATAATAGTTGATTCCAACAACTTCTATTTTATTATCATCAATCTTTTCAAAATCACCTTTAACATATTCAAACATACACTCATGTTTTTTTAATAATTCAAAATATGCTTCATCAAACTTTCCATTTATCAAAGGGTCAGTATATTGTTTATAATTAAACATATCACAAATTTTTGCTGCTTCAATATCTTTAGGATTATTCATACTTTTTGGATAAGATGGTGACGGATTTAAGATTATTCCTACTTTTCCCTGATAACCCATTTTTGCATGGTGCTCGACTAATAAAGAAGTTGCAAGAACACGATGATAATTCATTTGTACTGATTTTTTAGTATTCTCTTCATAAGGCCAAATATTTCCAAATAAATATGCTTCGTTAGGAACTACCGCAGGTTCATTAATAGTCCACCAATATTTAATCTTATCATGAAAAGCCGCCATTACTTTTTTACTATAACCTACAAACAATTCCATGACCTTACGATTATCCCATGTCCCATACTTATTAATAACATACTCAGGAATTTCCCAGTGTTCTAAACAAAGCATTGGCTCAATTCCATTTTCAATTAAACAATCAATTACCTTTTCATAAAATCTTAATGCATCTTGATCAACTTCATTAGTTTCATAATCTGTAATAAAGCGTGACCAATCTATTGAAGTCCGATATACTTGAATTCCTAATTCTTTCATTAATTTAATATCTTCTTCATAACGATTATAAAAGTCTGTAGACTTGATTGTTCCAACTCCATTAAACCATCTTTCTGGTTCAGCTAAATACATCATATCGACAAAATTACGTTGATGTTCTTTTTTCCCTGTCCATCCCTCTGTTTGCCAAGCGGAAGCAGAACTTCCAAATTTAAATCCTTCTGGTAATCTATATAACTTTTTCATTTTATTGCTCCTTCGTTTTAATTTCTTCTTGATGATACGTTTTGTCAATCATTTTAACAAATGGAATGAACATCAAAACTCCTATTGCTAGACAAATTATTTGTACAACTGCTCCCATGATCGAGTTAGTTGCTAAAAATCCTGATAAAACTGGTGGTGTTGTCCATGGTATTGCTACTCCCGTTGGATATGGACATAATCCAAATTTCATAAATAGCCAGGTTATCAGACCAAACACTGGTCTTGATAAAACCCATGGAATAAATAGCATTGCATTCATGACCACTGGTGCTCCAAATACTACGGGTTCTGAAATACAAAAAGTTGCTGGTAAAACTGCTACCTTTCCAACTCCTTTTAATCGGTTGCTTTTTGATACGATTAAGATTGCAATAACTAATGACATAAAAGCAATCATAACAAATAATGCTCTAAATTGATCAGTAATTATATATGGAACAGCATCACCAGCAGTATAAGCGCTCAAATTTTCCATTCCTGCTGTTTGAAGAATTGGATCCATTACGGAACCAACAATTTGATCTCCATGTAATCCAAAAAACCAAAGCAACTGAGCAAGACCTTGAGAAATCAATAACGCTGGTAATCCAGTACCAATTAATAAAAGTGGTTTTTGAATAATTTCATTGACTAGAGCATGAATATTGC
Source organism: Erysipelatoclostridium sp. MSK.23.31 (assembly GCF_019125875.1). Classification (NCBI taxonomy): domain Bacteria; kingdom Bacillati; phylum Bacillota; class Erysipelotrichia; order Erysipelotrichales; family Coprobacillaceae; genus Thomasclavelia; species Erysipelatoclostridium sp. MSK.23.31. The sequence goes on from NZ_JAHOCB010000009.1 coordinate 24,814, forward strand.
CAAATGATGTTAAAGTAAAACAATAATTGATACTGCAAACTAAAACTAATGTAATAATTACAGGAATTAACGATTCAAAAGAACTTGATACCATTGGTGGTACACTATCCGGTAACTTTATTTTTAGTTTACTACTTAAAATCTTGCAATAAACTTTGGCCACCAAGTAACATAAAATCAATGCCACAAACATTCCTTGTGAACCCATATAAGTAGTTGGAATAACTCCTCCGATAACTTCTTCACCCACTGTTATTGATAATGGTGAAACAATCAAAAAAGCTACTAAAGTTGTAATTCCCGCGTATACTTCCTCACATTTTTGTTCTTCTGTTTTAGCATAGTTATACCCCATTAAAAATGCTAAAAACATTGCCACTAAACTTAAAGTTGTCCCTGATAATGGTGATAAAACATTTCCCAGCATTTCTAAAAAGCCCGCTGGTAAAACCTTATCAATAAATGGGAAATTTAATACAATTAATGTAAATGACCCGGCAATAATAAATGGTATTAACGGCATCATTGCCATTCTAATAACCTGAAGAAATCTAATGTTATTAATTTTCTGCCCAATTGGCATTAGCTTTTCTTCCAAAAACTTGCTGAACTTGTCCATTTCTCTTCCTCCTCTTCAACAAATGTTATAACTTTATACCATTATGATAATATACTTTATTATGTCAATATATTTAGCTAAAATAAAAAATGTGTCAAAATGACACATCCCTACTCACATAAATCAATAATTAATTCATATCCTTGTGAAAGATACATAGAATTAGTAAACTCAACTGGAAAGTCATGACAAAATCCTCGCCTTTGCCTATTAATCATTGCTTCATCACCTTTAATTTCAAATAGTTCTTTCTGTTTTTGATTCATTAAGCTAGCACTTATTTTTTCCTTTACATTACTAATTCCATACCCTGCACCCATAAGTTTTTCATACAGAGAACCACTATAATCTCCCTGTTCATCTAAAGGGACAATAGGATTTAAAAAAGTCTCGTGAATTGAAACAACCATATTATTAATACGGATTTCTCTAACTAATCGTAATACTTTATCTTTAGTTGTAATATTAAAAAAATCTGCAATTTCTTGACCAGCATTTACCATTTCAACATTTAAAACCCGACGATTCTTTATATCATTTTTTTCTAACACACCATTAAATGAAGATTTTAGAATAGTCTCTACTTTGTTTTCCTTTTCTAAAACAATCGTCCCTTTTCCTCTTCGTCGCTCTATATAGCCTTCATTAATCAATTTATTCATAGCTTGACGAACAGTCATTCGAGAAACATCAAATTCCTGCATTATTTCTAGATCTGTTGGCATTTTATCACCAGCATTATATTCTTTTGAAACAATTCTATCTAAAAGAATATCGAATAATTGAGCCCATAATGGTTTATCTCCAACATCATATTTTAATTTCATTTTGTTTTCCTCCCACCTATAATAAAATCTATTTAAATTACTAATTTCCCCTATATTATACTAGAGAAACAATTCAGTTTCTATAAATAGTAATAAAAACATAATATATCTATGTTATAACTAATAGAAATAGACACACTTTATTAAATTAAAAAAAAGGCAGCTCAGTGCTATTCACTTTAACTACCTAATTTAGATTACGCTTTTATCGCCGGTTTACCATATTTTTTACAATATATATATCCTGCAATTCCAACGATTACAAAAACAATGGAAACTAATTGTGCCGTCCGTAGACCCATTACATATAAGCTATCAGTACGAAGTCCTTCAATAAAGAATCTAAAGATTCCATACCAAATAAAATAACTAAAGAATTGTTCACCTTGTTTTGTTTGGATCTTCCTAATCACAAAATAGATTAATAAAAATCCTACGATATTAGCAATAGACTCATATAAAAAGGTTGGATGATAGTAATATCCATTGATATGCATTCCTTCAATAATAAAGTTTGGTAAATGCAATGATTTAAGGAAATCTAGACTAACCATTCCACCATATGCTTCCTGGTTGAAAAAGTTTCCCCACCGTCCCAGTGCCTGAGCAATTAAAACACCTGGCATAATTGCATCAGCTGCAACCATGAAATCAATTTTATGTTTCTTAAAATACCACCAGCTAAAAATCAAGCCAACAAAAATCCCACCTTGAATCGCTAAACCACCATGACGAAACATAATGATCTCAAGTGGATTTTCAGCATATAATTCGTTCCACATAAAGATTACATACCATAATCGAGCTCCTAAAACTCCAGTAATCATTAAACCAAAGAAATAGTCTGAAAGAATCTCTTTATTATAACCGATTTTTTTGAAATTATATTGTCCTAGTTTATATGCAATAAAAGCTCCGGTAATAATACAAATTGCATACCAAGCAATGGAAAAAGAACCGATTTGAACGAATGTCTTACCATCTGGAAAAAAAGTCATAACTTACCCCTTATTCTTATCGATATTCTTCAAAATACGATCAACGAATTCTTTGCTAGAATCAACACCGTATTCACGTAAACGCATATTCATTACGGCAGCTTCGATAATTACTGACATACTACGTCCACTTGATACAGGTACAACAATTTTAGGAATCTTAACACCTAAGATTTCTTCAGTTGAATCATTTTCTTCAACCCCTACTCGTGTATATTCACGAGATGGTACCCAACGATCTAATTGAATAATTAAATCAACTTTATCTTTATCGAGAATTGAGCTAATTCCAAACATCTTTGATACATCAATAACACCAATTCCACGAATTTCTAATAAATTAGTTAATACTTCTGGGGCTTTCCCCACAATACTTTGTCCTAAATGATATAATTCAACAGCATCATCGGCAACTAATAAATGTCCTCTTTTTACTAATTCTAGAGCAATCTCAGATTTACCGATACCACTATCACCTTTGATAATAACACCTTTACCGTAAATATTCAAAAAGACTCCATGAATCAGTGTTTCCGGTGCCAGTGCTTCGTCAAGAATATTTGTTAATTCAATTGAAACACGTCCTGTTGCTGATTCGGTAATAAAAATTGGAAAATCTTTTTTTCGAGCAATCTCAATTAAGATTGCTGGACATTCATTTCCTTTAGCAACAATGATACATGGTACTTCATCGTTAATTAAGAAAGGGAATATTTCACGTTGTCTTTCTTCCGACATCTCATTAATAAATGCAGACTCTTTATCTCCAAAAATTATAATTCGTCGAAAATCGCTGTGTTTAAAAAATCCTGCTAATTCAAATCCAGGTCGATTGATCTCAGCCACATAAATTGGCCGCTCTAAAGATTTCTCATCTCCAGTTACCTGAACATAATGCTCATTGTTTAATAATTCACCTACTGTAATTGACTTTGGCATCATTGTTTCCTCCCTATAACATCTTCTTTAAAAAACTTCCAGTATAACTTGCTTCACATTTAGCGACTTTTTCTGGTGTTCCAGCTACAACGATCGTACCACCACCATCGCCACCTTCAGGACCTAAATCAACAATATAATCAGCTACCTTAATAACGTCAAGATTATGTTCAATTATAATGACTGTATCCCCTTGATCAACAATTCTTTGTAATACCTCTATTAATTTAGCAACATCATTGCTATGTAGACCAGTTGTTGGTTCATCTAAAATATAAACTGTTTTCCCAGTTGCTTTTTTTTGTAATTCACTTGCTAGCTTAACCCGCTGAGCTTCCCCACCAGATAAAGTTGTTGCACTTTGACCAAGCTTAATATAGCCTAGTCCAACATCATTTAAAGTCTGTAATTTAGTTTTGATCTTTGGCAAGTTTCCAAAGAACTCCACTGCATCTTCAATAGTCATCTCTAAAACATCATAAATATTCTTATCTTTATAAGTAACTTGCAATGTTTCTTCATTATAGCGTTTACCGCCACATTGTTCACAAGGAACATAAACATCTGGTAAAAAGTGCATTGAAATACGTTTTAACCCATCACCTTGACAAGCTTCACACCGTCCACCTTTAACATTGAAACTAAAACGTCCTTTATCGTAGCCACGCATTTTAGCCTCATTTGTTTGGGCAAATAAATCACGGATATCATCAAACACTCCTGTATAAGTTACCGGATTGGAACGTGGTGTTCTCCCAATTGGATCTTGGCTCACCTCAATAACTTTATCAATATTTTCTAATCCTAAAATATCCTTATGTTTACCGGGCTTTTCTTTCGAGCGATAAATTCTTGCCATCATTGCTTTACCCATGATTTCATTTACAAGAGTACTTTTACCACTACCAGAAACCCCTGTAACCACAGACATACATCCTAATGGAAACTTAACATTGATATTCTTTAAGTTATTTGCAGCAGCACCTTTTACTTGAATAAAATTACCATTTCCTTTACGGCGTTTTTTAGGCACATCAATCTTTAAACGACCTGATAAATACTGCCCCGTAATTGACTTTTTACAATCCATTACTTCTTGTGGCGTTCCAGCTACAATTACTTCACCACCATGCACTCCTGCACCCGGTCCAATATCAACAATAAAATCACTTGCTCGCATCGTGTCTTCATCATGTTCAACAACTAGAACACTATTACCTAAATCACGAATATTTTGTAAAGTGGCAATTAACTTATCATTATCCCGCTGATGGAGTCCAATAGAGGGTTCATCTAGAACATATAAAACCCCAGTTAATCTTGAACCAATTTGTGTCGCTAAACGAATTCTTTGTGCTTCTCCACCAGATAATCCACCCGCTTTACGAGATAATGTTAAATATCCTAATCCAACATCATTTAAGAAACCTAAACGGTCTTTAATTTCTTTTAAAACAAGATTAGCAATCTTCGCTTCATATTCATTTAATTTTAATTCATCAACGAATTTTAAAGCTTTTTCAATTGACATATCGGTAAATTCACTGATATTTAAGCCACCTACTCGTACGCTTAAAACCTGATCATTTAATCTGCGTCCTCCACAAGTTGGACACGTATGTTCAGCCATAAATGAAGCATACCATTCTTTTGACCAAGAAGAAGTCGTTTCTTCAAAACGACGTTTAATCAATGTTTTAACACCTTCAATAGGACGATTAGTTTTAGAAACATTACCACTACTAGAAACAATCTCATAAGAAATTGGTTTATCTGAGCCTTCTAAGATAATTCTTAATTCTTTTTTAGTAAAGTCTTTCAATGGTTTATCTAAATCAATCTTATATGTTTTACATAGGATCAAAAAGCGCTGCCATTCAATTCGGTCAGTTCCTACTGAAGTTTTAAAATATCTAATTCCACCTTGATTTATGCTCAAATCCCAATTAGGAATCAATAAATCATCATCAACTTCATTTTTTATTCCCAAACCGCGACAATCAGGACAAGCTCCTAGTGGATTATTAAATGAGAATAATCTTGGTTCTAGTTTAGGAACACTAAAACCACACTCTGGACAAGCTAAATGCTCAGAAAATAAAGCTTCACTGCCATCACTTAAATTAGCTACAACTACTTCTCCACCTGTTAGTTTTAAACCTACTTCAAGTGAATCAATCAAACGACTACGATAACCTTCTTTTTTGATAATTCGGTCAATTACGACATCAATGTTATGTTTCTTATTTTTATCAAGTTCAATTCCTTCATCTAATAGTTTAACTTCACCATCAACTTGAACTCGAATATAACCATCTTTCAATAAATCCTCAAATAAATCCTTAAAAGTACCTTTTTGATTCTTTACTACTCGTGCTAATACTTGTAATTTACTACCATCTGGATATTTATCAATTGTATCAGCCATTTGTTTGATTGTCTGCGATTCAATCACGATTCCATGCTCTGGACAGTATGCCTTACCAATACGCGCATAAAGTAATCTTAAATAGTCAAAAATTTCAGTAACCGTCCCTACCGTTGAACGCGGATTATTTGATGTTGTTTTTTGATCAATTGCAATTGCCGGTGACAAACCTTCAATACTATCAACATCCGGTTTTTCCATGTTTCCTAAGAACTGGCGTGCATAAGCACTTAACGATTCCACATAACGCCGCTGTCCTTCGGCATAGATTGTATCAAATGCCAGCGATGTTTTTCCTGAACCAGATAATCCCGTCATAATAACTAATTTATTTTTTGGAATCTCGATATCAATATTTTTTAAGTTATTCTCTCTAGCCCCTTTAATGACTAGTTTATCATGTTCCATATTTTACCTACCTTCTACCATCTTTAAGATTGCTGCTTTACTGTGCCCCCGTAATTGAAGATCATAAGCCCAATCTAATAACTCGCTATACTTGGATGACGGTTCAATCCCTAACGCCTTTAAATCATATCCGTCAACTAATGGCAACTGAGCTTTGGTTGATAGCCGTGCCATCTTTTCTTTCATAACATAATCAAAGCGATTAATATTTTCATGTTCATCTTTGTATCTACCAAGTTTATCACATTTTGTGATTAAAATTAAGTCTTCAATCGTAACTATTCCATCAATTCCTTTAAGAATTTTAAAATAGCTATAATCCTTTGCTTCATTTCTGACCATATTCATTAAATGCATATGATAGAAAATCATTGTTTTAATATATTTTTGTAACTGTTTATCTGGGATAAATGCTTTTACTTCTTGATTAAAAATCTTTACCCCCGCTTCATTATGACCCGGAGCATGACCGTCTTTAGTTGTTACTGTAGCTTTACCAATATCATGTAATAAAGCACTCCACATAAAACCTAATGGATTACTTGTTTTATGGCAGCATAAAGCCGCTAAATCAGTTACTAATAAAGTATGCCGCCATACATCTCCTTCAGGGTGGTAATCAAGCCGTTGCATAGTTTTCGATAATACATCTAAACATGGCCACAAAGCCTTGATCTCCTTTAAAAAAGTTAACCCAATTGAAGGCTGCTGGCTTAAGAGGAGCTTACTATATTCTTGAAATACCCGCTCTTTACTTAGTTTATCCAAACTTTTATTTTGAACCATTTTTTTACACATTAATTTAGTCGCCGTCTCAATACAGAAATCAAGACGTGAAGCAAATTGTGCTGTTCTCAAGACTCTTAACGGATCTTCAATAAAAGTTGTTTCACTAACCATTCGTAATGTTCTTTTTTCAATATCTTCTTGACCATGAAAAAAATCATAGATTTTTCCTGTCTTTATTTCATACATCAACGCATTGATTGTTAGATCACGTCGTGATGCCGCAACTTTTAAATCTAAATTTTGATTTACTGTAACATCAAAATCCTGATGACTCTCACCTGTCTTTATTTCCGTTCTCGGCAAAGCAAAATCAAAATTTGGTAAAACATCTAATTTTAAAATTCCGAATGATTTACCAATACTATTGACATTGCCATAATTAGCTAATAATTCTTCCAATTCATCGACACTAAGCCCATATACCTCAACATCTACATCATGATAATCAACCCTATTGTAGATCAACATATCCCGAACGATTCCTCCAACTAGAAAAGCTCTACCATGGTGCTCGTCTATATCCTTAAAGATCTTTTTAGCAAGTGGACTGAAAGTATACCTATTTTTCACCTTGAAGCTCCATGATGATATCGCGAAGTTCCATCGCACGTTCAAAGTCAAGTACCTTCGCTGCATCTTTCATTTGTTTTTCTAATTCTTGAATCATAACTTGTTTATCTTTCTTGCTTGCTTTCTTACCTTTTTTAACTAGACTTGCAGCATCATCGATGACCTCTTGACCACGAATTGCATCACGAATTTCCTTATGAATAGTTGTTGGGGTAATATTATGTTCTTTATTATAAGCATCTTGGATCTTACGACGACGATTAGTTTCTTCAATCGCATAAGCCATTGAATCAGTAATCTTATCACCATACATGATTACTTCACCATTACTGTTACGGGCAGCCCGACCAATCGTTTGAATCAATGAACGGTTACTTCTTAAGAACCCTTCTTTATCAGCATCAAGAATACATACTAAACTTACTTCTGGTAAATCTAAACCTTCTCGTAATAAATTAATTCCGACTAAAACATCATACTTGCCAAGTCGTAGATCCCTTAGTATCTCGGTTCGTTCCAAAGTCTTTGTGTCACTATGTAGATAAGCTACCTTGATTCCAAGTTCTTTCAAATAAGCACTTAAATCCTCAGCCATTCGTTTAGTCAATGTTGTTATTAGAACTCTCTCATTACGATCTTGACGAATTTTGATTTCACTGATAATATCATCAATTTGATCCTTTGTTGGTCGTACTTCAATAACCGGATCAAGTAGTCCAGTTGGCCTAATAATTTGTTCAACTACTTTATTTTCAACATGTTCTAACTCATAATCCCCAGGTGTTGCTGATACATAAATGACTTGATTTATAATTTTTTCAAACTCTTCGAAGCGTAATGGGCGGTTATCAAGCGCGCTTGGTAATCTAAAACCATATTCAACTAATGTCTCTTTACGTGAACGATCCCCATTATACATTCCTCGAACCTGAGGCAACATAACGTGACTTTCATCGACGATCATTAAAAAATCTTTAGGAAAATAATCAATCAACGTATAAGGGCGTTGTCCTTCATCACGACCATCAATATGCCGTGAATAGTTTTCAATTCCAGGACACATCCCCACTTCCCGCAGCATCTCAACATCATGGCGCGTTCGTTGTTCCAAACGTTCATGTTCTAGTAATTTAGTTTCTGCTTTGAATGTTTCTAAACGATTCTCTAATTCTGCCGTAATCGTATCACAAGCCTTTAAAATTTGTTCTTTTTTCGTTACATATCCATAAGCTGGATAGATCGTATATGTATTGTATACGCCCAAGACATGCCCAGTCAGAGGATCCACTTCACTGATTCTTTCAACTGTATCACCAAATAATTCAATTCTAATTAACCAGCTTTCAGTATGTCCTGGAACTATTTCAATGACATCCCCACGAACTCTAAATGTTCCTTTAGTCTGTTCAATATCATTGCGTTGATATTGCCGATCAACTAAATATGTTAGTAACTCTTTACGATCAATGTCTTGATCGACCCGCAGTGAAAAGATCATTTCTTTGTACTGTTCAGGATTTCCTAATCCATAAATTGAAGCAACTGAAGCAACAACAATGACATCTTCCCGTTCTATTAACGAATTCATTGCCGCACTGCGCAGCATCTCAATTTCATAGTTTGTTTTAGCATTTTTATCAATATATAAATCTCGCCCAGGAATATAAGCTTCCGGTTGATAGAAATCGAAGTTTGAAATAAAATATTCAACTCTATTTTCAGGAAAAAATTCTTTTAATTCCGAATATAATTGTCCTGCCAATGTTTTATTGTGAGCCAAGACAAGTGTCGGTTTATTCACAGCAGCAATAACATTAGAAACAGTGAAGGTTTTCCCAGTACCGGTCCCTCCCAGTAAGACCTGTTCTTTTTTTCCTTCTTTAATTCCTGCAACTAATTGTTTAATTGCTTCCTCTTGATCTCCCATTGGAGAAAACGGAGAAACAAGCTTAAATTTTTGCATTGTAACACCTCCTATAAGTCCTTTCTATTATACCAAGAAAACAGCGAAGTTAAAAGAATTATGCCCATGATGAAAATAACTATGCCAGGCATAGTTATTTTATCAATTCCATTAATTTTTTATACTGATAATCATTATTTTCACTATTAGCATACATGATTACCGCAGCCTCTAATTTCTGCCGATCACTATTAGTATAAATACCATCAACAGTTAAATTATTAGCTTGTTCAAATTGTTTTAAGGCTTCCACTGACTGTTGTGAAAAATATCCATCATTACGTCCACAGTCATAACCTAAAATACTTAACATTTTTTGCATTGAGGCAATTGCTGTACCAACACTATCATATCCCATATCAGTTTCCAGTGCTTTGGTATAAATACCACTTGTATCCGTATTACTTACAGAATAATCAGGTGTCAATCCTTTTCCATTTATCCATGTACCACTTGGTAATAACCATTTTGCATAAGTATATTTTAAGACTGATCCGTCACTGAGCTGTTTTTGCGTCTGCGCCGTTCCCTTACCATAAGTTTGATCCCCGACTAATTTATAATTCATTTTTTCTTGTAATGCTCCTGCAACAACTTCTGATGCTGATGCAGTATTTCCATTTACAAGAATATATCCATTTATAAAATTATATTTTTGACAATCTTTAGCCTTATATTTCTCGATTGCACCGTTTTTAGTTTCCATTTGGAAAAGCAGTTTATCTTCTTTCATAAATAAACTTAATACATCAGTGGCAGCTGTAAGATATCCTCCGCCATTATCTCGCAGATCTAAGACCAAAGTATCAATTTTTTCAGCAGTAAAAGTCTGTAAAGCTGCTTCAATATCATCAGCTGTAGTACTTCCAAAAGTATTAATTTTTACATAACCAAATTTTTTACCATCATTATCTCTTATTTCACTAGTTACCGCACTATCTACATTGGCTCGCTCTACTTCAACTTCTTGTTGTTCAGTATTACGTATAATTGTCAACTTAACTTTAGTATTCGCTTCACCACGAATTAAATCAGAAATTTCATCAGCACTCTTACCAGCAACACTATTCCCGTCAACGCCTGTAATAATATCTCCAACTTGTAAACCACTTTTTTCTGCTGGCGAATTTTTATACACCTGCATTACCATTGTACCTTCACTAACAGTTCGCTGTGCTACACCAATACCTTCATAGTTCCCATCAACGCTTTGGTTATATGTCTTAGATTCTTCATATGTAAAATATGAAGAATGCATATCCCCCAGCGATTCTACTAAAGCGGTAATAGTATTCCCTTTGATGTCAACATCCTTATCATTAGGATTTAACCAAGCTTCATCTAATATTTCATAAGCTTCATCAATAATTGATTCTGCATTTTTGCTAGTACTGTTAGTCGGAACTGTTTTTTTTGCTACATAACCAGATACAAAACCAACTGCCAAACAAACAATCATACAAACAATGAATAGGGTTTCTCTAATATGTTTTGTTTTCTTTGGCTTCAACTTTGGCTCCGGATTATGATTTGGGCGAATAAAGTCTTCCATGTCTACACCTCACATTACTACATTTTAGCATAAAAAATTAATAACTTTTAGTAAAACTTAAAAAACATTATAAAATATTATGTGACAAATTTTAATCATCCCCTGCTGCTCAACAATATTATTAGCACTATCAAGCACGGAATTATTGTATAGGAAAAGCAAAATATCTAGTTCACTGCAAATGATTTGATACTGTTTAATTACATTTTGATATAAATAATCATAAGTTTTTTACATCCTTTAGAATTCTTAATAACTTTATCATACATTCTCCAATTAGTTCTATTTTAAACTATATTTTATTACTATATTAAAAAAATATTATACAAAAAAGCTGAAAGTTTCGGAACTTTCCTAATACTTTCAACTCTAGTTTTTAAAATATTCATTTATTCCTAAAACAATTCCCGTAACAATTTTATCTTGATAAGTACTGTCTCCTAATAACCTATCCTCATCTGGATTAGACATAAATCCCATTTCTACTATTGTTACAGGTACTTGACACCAGTTTATTCCACTCATCACATCAGTAATAATAACGCCACGATTTTTGCTGCCTGTTTGATTACAAATACTATTTACAACCGTTTTTGACAATCGTTGAGAAGCTGTAGCAATTTGACTACAATATGGATTAAATTCCGATGGTGCCATAGTTAAAGTTCCATGAATACTACTACTGTCATCACTATTACAGTGCAGTCGAATAAATGCTCCAGCATCATTTTTATTAGCAATCTCCGCACGCTGTTGATTAGAAATATTCACATCTTGACTTGTCCGAACCATAATTACTTGATAACCCGAATCTTCTAATTTTTTTTGTAACTTTAATGCAACTTCAAGATTAATTGCTGATTCTAAATTACCTGTACTTATTCCCGTTGCTCCTGTTGTTACTTTAGCTTTTGTTTGACTAGCTCCAGGTCCAATTGGCTCTTTGTTGCTATCGCCACGTCGTTGATGTCCTGCGTCAATCACAATTACACGACTATCACCAACGATTGGTAATTGAACTGTTCGCAAAGATTCCGGAACAAGTACTTCGCCTTCTTTTTCAACAAATGCCGTTTGTTGAGCTTCAACTGCTTCAGTTTTGATTAATTCAGAATCATTATTTTGTTTACAGCCACTAAAACATAACATAATTAGGAAAATACTGAGCAATTTCTTCATTATTTCACCCACTCTTCCTCATTATATCATAGATTAGCTATTAATAATTGCCTCTAATTCACCATCAATCATCTCTTTTAAAGTTTCACAGCTACGATCAAATTTATGTTGATCTACATTATTTAAATGCAGTGTCATGATCTTACTAATCCCTTGACGATTAATGATTGCAGGTACCCCGATATATAGCCCTTCTTGCTTATATTCACCTTGTTGATATGCAGAAACTGTTAATACGGCATTTTCATCACTTAAAATTGCTGTAATTAAACGATTTAAAGATAGACCTATACCATAATAAGTTGCATTTTTACGTTTAATTATCTCATATGCAGCTTGTTGTACTTCTTTATAAATTTTATGCATCTCGTTCATATCGATATTCATTTCCACAATATATTCCATCATACTCTTGCAGCCAATATAAGTATTCATCCATGGTACAAATGAAGAATCACCATGTTCACCTAATATATACGCATGAATATTTGTTGAGGAAATGTTCAAATATTCACTTAATAAATAACGTAATCTAGCTGTATCTAAAATAGTCCCACTACCAATTACACGGCTTGTTGGTAATCCTGATACTTTTTGGACTACATAACTCATCAAATCAACAGGATTACTTGCAACGATAATAATTCCATCAAATCCACTAGCCATAATTTGCTCAGTAATAGATTTCATAATTTTTGCATTAACACTAGCTAATTCCAATCTTGTTTGATTTGGTTTTTGAGCAGCTCCAGCAGTAATTACAACAATATCAGCATCTTTACATTCATCATAACCACCAGCTTTAACCTTTAAACTACTTTTACTATATGGTAGACCGTGGCTAATATCCATTGCCTCTCCAATTGCTTTTTCTTGATCCACATCTATTAATACAAGTTCATCAATACCACCAGTATTTAAAATAGAATATGCCATTGACATTCCTACAAAACCAGTCCCTACTAATACAACCTTTTTCAAATCATCATCTTGTCTCATTGTTAGTTCCTCCTTACAAAACCATAATAGTATTTATTACTAAAATTGTCATTTGATATGCTCTATTAATTTATTGTACTCATTTATTATAAAATTAAACCAGGATAACAATTCTTTAGTCATAAAATTTCTTACAAATTAATAAGTGGTAACGAATCTTTCTAAATCCATGATAGTATAATAAAAGGCTATAGTATTATTTAATAACATACTATAACCACTATCTTTTAAATAGATTCTTTTTCAACTATAAATAATTTATTTTGTAACCAAAAAGGGTTCTTATTAATTAAGAACCTCTTAATCTATAGCATTACTAATGAGGCTATATAACCAACCACTAAAGCAATAACATACGAAATAAATAATATTTTAAATGTGTCTTTTTTATTCTCATTATATTTTATTAAAGCTAATGTTCCTACACCGGCACTTGTCGTTAAACCTGTCAGTAATGCACCAAAACTTAAACCACCGGACACATATAATTGTGTCAGTATAACTGAACCAGCACAATTAGGGATAAAACCAATAACTCCCGCAATGATTGGCTGGAAGATCCAATTTGTTTTTAAAAGGTTGGTTACTGTTTCTTCACCAATTCCCGCAATAATTAATGTAAAGACGATATTTGTTAATAAAATAAAGATAAAAATATTGAGTGTATGTCGTAAAGCCGGTAACCAAATACCATTTTGACAACCACAATCACAAGGCTCTACTTGTAAATATTCATAATCATCATGACTTCGATGATTCAAACGATCTACTACATAACCGGTAACTGTACCTAAAACAATTTTTAAAACAATTAAAACAACTAACATTTCCCATAAATCAGGATGTACTACTAAAATAGCCAAAGCTTCATCACTTGTGGCAATAAAGATTGATAATAAAGTTCCCATTGTCAAGTAACGCATCGAATATAATCGGGCCGCAATAACTGAAAAACCACACTGAGGGATACTTCCTAAAATCGCTCCGATAAAAGGACCGACTTTTCCAAACTCCATTACCTTATTGACAACATCACGATTAGATATGTATTCTACTAATAAGCAGGCCAAAAATAATACTGGTACTGTCATCAGGGATTCTTGAATTGGTTCTAATAATATTTCCATTAAATCACTCCTATCTCAATTGTTAGACTAGCATAACTTTTATATAGACTTTGTTTAGTTTACCATATTCTTATATAATTTCAAACTTATTTCTCTATTATACGCTCAATTATACAAAAATAAAGCGCTGTTTTTGTCTTAACATAATATTTATAATCCTTATCTTGATGATTTAAGAAATATTAGCTAAAATGGAATCATTAAATAACAAAGGGATCGAGAATAATGAAAATAACAAAAAAGCAGTTAAATAAAATAAAAATGATTGTTTGTGATCTTGATGGCACACTGTTTAACCATAAAAAAGAAATATCATCAGCTACAATCACTTATTTAATTAAATTACAAGAAAATGGTTATACTCTTGTTCTTGCAACAGGTCGCTTCTTTTATGAATTAAAGCCATACATTGAACAATTACAGCTGGAAAAATATCATGGCTATGTGATTTGCTGTAATGGAATAGAGATTTATGATCTTACTCACAATAAGTGTAGATCTTTTTCTTTTTTAGAACAAATAGAAATTAACGAACTACTTCAATTAGCCCTTTATTACCGGTTAAATATACGTGCTAATTTTGATCATAAATATCAAATGATTTTAAATAATTGGCTATACTTTTTAATCCCCTTGATTCGAATATCTACTAAACGTTATCCCGACCTCACTTTTTATAAAAATACTGCTGTAGTACCTTGGAATAAACTTGGAAAAATTTGTTTACTTTCTTCACCTAGAAAATTAAAGCTTTTTGAAGCTGCTGCACAAACAAAATTTCCTGGACTATATCAATATTATTACACCAACCCTTACTGTGTTGAAGTTGTTAAAGCAGAAGTCAATAAATGTTATGCTGTAAAATATTTATGTCAGTTAAATAATTTAAATTTAGAAAATGTCTTAGCTTTTGGAGATAGTGGTAATGATGAAGAATTATTAAACAATGCCGGTATTGGGATTATTATGAAAAATGGTCTTTCCTCATTAAAGAAAAAAGCTACCTATCTTACTTTCAAAAACAATCGACATGAGGGTGTCTTAAATATGTTAGAATATTTATTTGATGATCTTATTAAAGATAAAAATTAGGCTAACAGCCTAATTTTTTATGACAACCGATTTTTAAAATCACAATAATTGAATTCTTTGATTATTTTAAGTTTTTCTTTTTGTTTTAAAACAATACTAGGTAAGTTCATCCCATTAAAAGTATTATTTTTTACCATTGAATAAATTGCCATATCTTTAAACCATAACTGTTGTCCTACCTGTAAAGGCTGGTCAAATGAATAATCACCAATAATATCTCCAGCTAAACAAGTTGGTCCTCCTAAGCGATATGTGTATGTTTTAACATTTGGTAGTGCACTATCGATAATTTCTGGTCGATACGGCATCTCTAATACATCTGGCATATGACAAGCTGCTGAAGTATCCATAATTGCGATAGCCATACCATTGTGGATAATATCTAGAACACTGGAAACTAGAAACCCAGCATTTAAAGCCACAGCTTCACCTGGCTCTAAATATACTTGTACTTGATATTTTTCTTTTATTTCATTAATAATTTTTATTAATTTTTCAAGATCATAGTCTTTACGAGTAATATGATGACCACCACCAAAATTCAACCATTTCATTTGTCCTAAATACTTACCAAATTTTTCTTCAACAGCCCTAATAGTAGTTATTAAATCATCGCTGTTTTGTTCACATAGAGTATGAAAATGCAGTCCCTCTATTCCCTCAAGCAGTTCTTCCTTAAAGTTTTCTAATGTTACCCCCATTCGTGAAAACTTTGCGCAAGGATCATAGATTTCATGACCTATTTGAGTTGAACATTCAGGATTGATTCTAATTCCACATGAAGTACTTGTTTGTTTTGCTAGATTTTGATATTTTTGCCACTGATTAAATGAATTAAAGACTACATGGTCACATATATTCATGATTTCTTCAATTTCATCATCACGATAGGCGGTACTAAAAACATGATTTTCTTTATGCATCTCTTCATAGCCAAGCTTAGCTTCATATAGTCCACTAGCAGTTGTCCCATCTAAATATTCAGCTATTAGAGGGTAAACACTGAACATTGAAAAACATTTTTGAGCCAATAGAATTTTACAACCAGTTCGTTCTTTAACCGTATAAAGTATTTTTAAATTTTTTTCTAATAATTGTTCATCAATTAAATAATATGGTGTCTTCATTAATCTACTAATACCGGATTATGATCTTCAATCCATGGCAATCCCCATTTATTTAATGCTTCCATAAATGGATCCGGGTCAAATTCTTCAACATTATAAACACCGGCTCTCTTCCATTGACCTTGTAATAACAGCATCGTTCCAATCATTGCCGGAACTCCTGTAGTATAACTAACGGCTTGAGACCCAACTTCCTTATAACATTCTTGATGGTCGCATACATTATATAAATAATATTTTTTTTCTTGACCGTCTTTTTTCCCTTGATAAATGCATCCAATATTTGTTTTGCCAACTGTTCGTGGTCCTAAGCTGGCAGGATCTGGTAGAACTGCTTTTAAAAATTGCAATGGAATAATCTGTTTACCTTCATATTCAATTGGTTCAATCGATGTCATTCCTACATTTTCTAAGCACTTTAGATGTGTTAAATAGCTTTCGCCAAAAGTCATAAAGAATCTAATTCGTTTGATTCCCGGAATATTTAAACCCAATGACTCCAGCTCTTCGTGATGCAACAAATACATATCTTTTTTACCAACTTGGGCAAAATCATATTCACGTTTAATTTCCATTGGTTTTGTCTCTACCCAATGTCCATCTTCCCAATAACTTCCGTTGGCAGATACTTCGCGAATATTAATTTCTGGATTAAAATTTGTTGCAAATGGATATCCATGATCCCCACCATTACAGTCTAAAATATCAATATAATTAATTTCATCAAATTCATGCTTTAAAGCGTAAGCACTAAATACACCAGTTACCCCAGGATCAAAACCACATCCAAGAATCGCTGTTAATCCCGCCTGTTCAAATTTTTCACGGTATGCCCATTGCCAGCTATACTCAAATTTTGCTGTATCTTCCGGCTCATAGTTAGCGGTGTCTACATAATGACAACCAGCTTCCAAACAAGCATCCATAATTTTTAAATCTTGGTATGGTAATGCAAGATTCAAAACTACCTCTGGTTGGAAATCTTTCATTAAAGCAACTAGCTCTTCAACATTATCAGCATCAACTTGTGCTGTATGAATAATTGTTTTTGTTTTCCCATCTAACTGCGCTTTTAGTTTATCACATTTACTTTTTGTTCTTGACGCAATCATAATTTCTTCAAATATCTCACTGTTTTGACAACATTTGTGAATCGCTACTGTTGCAACTCCACCACAACCAATAATTAACGTTCTTTTCATTTATTTTCTCCTTTATTCATTGCTAATAATAATTCCCTTAATACTTTGCAAGCGACTGCCGTTGATCCTCCACTTTGATCATAAACAGGTGATAATTCATTAATATCCATAGCTACTACATTTAGCTCACTTACAACAATCATCGCCTCTAATAGTTCCATAAAAGTCACGCCTCCTGCTTCGGGCGTTCCTGTTCCTGGAAATACACTGGGATCCAAGACATCTAGATCAATTGTAAAATACACCGGATACCCGCGGCATGCCTCAATTGCTTTTGATAGTCCTGTAAAATTAAATTTATTTAAATTAGTATGTTCTCTAGCAAAGCAAAACTCTTCTCGTTCACCACTACGAATTCCAAATTGATATATTTTATTATCACCAATTAAATCATATATTCGTCTAATCACAGAAGCATGGGAAAGTTTTTCACCTAAATACTCATCACGTAGATCGGTATGAGCATCGAAATGAATAACACGTATCTCTGGATATTTCTCAAATACTGCCTCAAAAGCTCCTAACGTAACAAGATGTTCGCCACCAATCATACATGGTAATTTATTTGCTTTAATAATTGTTTTTGTTGTTACTTTGATTATATCTAATGCTTTGCGGGGATTTCCAAATGGTAATTCAAGATCACCACCATCAAAAACTTTAATATCTTCTAAATCTTTATCCTGATAGGGACTGTATGTCTCTAGACCAAATGACTCTTGGCGCATTGAAGATGAAGCAAAACGAGTTCCCGGTCGATATGAGGTGGTACTATCCATTGGGGCTCCAAAGATTACACACTCAGCTTCATCAAACGATGCCTCTAGTCCAATAAACGTCTGTATATTTTTATTCCACATCTCTTAATAACTCCTCTACATAATTTGGTAATGCAAACGAACCTACATGAATGCCGGTATTATAATACTTTGTTTTCATCCCTCGAGCATTCCATTTTGTTTTTTGAAAATCTTTGATGGGATGATATTTTTTTGAAGCAAAACCAAATAACCAATGCCCTGAAGGATAGGTAGGAATATGCGCTTGATAGACTCGAGAAATCGGAAAACTTTCAACAATTCGTTTATGAGCCCGTTGCATTGCAACAGCATCTTCTTGATAAAAAGGACTTTCATGTTGATTAACCATAATTCCTGTATCATTTAATGCTTTATAACAGTTACCATAAAATTCCTTTGTAAACAGTCCTTCCCCCGGTCCAAAAGGATCTGTTGAATCAACAATGATCAAATCATATTCATTTTCTTTACCTCTAACAAACTTTAACCCATCTTGATAATAGATTTGTAATCGCGGATCATCAAAACAACATGCTGTCATCGGTAAATATTTTTTACTTACTTCAACAACTAACTCATCTATTTCAACCATATCAATCTTTTCAATCGTTTCATAACGGCATAATTCTCTAATTACACCCCCGTCTCCTGCTCCAATTACTAATACTTTTTTGACTTCAGGATGAACTGCCATAGGAACATGAACAATCATTTCATGATAAATGAACTCATCTTTTTCCGTTAGCATCATATAACCGTCTAGCGCTAAAAATCGTCCAAATTCTTTTGAGTCAAAAATATCAATTTTCTGGAATTCACTTTGACCACTAAATAACTGACAATCTACTTTAATCGAAAAATTCACACCATTTGTATGTCTCTCCGTAAACCATAATTCCATTTATTTCATCTCCCCTTTAAAACATTAAGTTTATTTATTGCCATATCTTCAGGACCAGTCATAAAGCACCCTTTTTCTTTAGCATATTGAATATAATCTAGAATTTCTTTCGTGATCCTTTCACCCGGTGCTAAAATTGGAATTCCCGGAGGATAACACATAACAAATTCACTGCAGACTCGATCAATACTTTGATAAAGCGGCAACGATTCTTTTTCTCCATAAAAAGCTGCTTGAGGAGAAATAACTACTTCAGGATTAATATATTCATGATCAAACATTCCTGTCCGATCCTTCTTAAACCGCCGGCGTATTTCCAAAAGTGCTCCGATTAAACGCTCAATATTTGCTTCACTATCACCGACTGAGATATAAGCAAGAATATTTCCAATATCACCAAATTCAATTTGAATCCCATACTCATCTCTTAATAAATCATATACTTCGATTCCAGCCAATCCGATATCAAGTGTAAATATTGATAATTTCGTTACATCAAAATCATAAACACTATCCCCATTGATCAATTCCTTACAATAAGCATAATAATCACCAATTTGATTGATTTCTGTGCGTGCGTATCCCGCAAGGCGACGAACCCTGTTAAAAATCTCATTACCATGTATAGCTAAATTTTTACGTGACATATCTAGACTTGCCATCAATAAATACGAACCGCTTGTTGTTTGTGTCAAATTAACAACCTGACGTACATAATCAGCATTTACATTTTCTCCTAACAGTAAGAAAGAGCTTTGCGTCAAGCTTCCACCTGATTTATGCATACTGACACTCGCCATGTCTGCTCCAGCCTCCATCGCTGACATCGGTAAATCATCATTGAAATAAAAGTGTGTTCCATGTGCTTCATCTACCAAAGCAAGCATATTATGCTTATGTGCCAATGCAACAATCGCTTTTAAATTTGAACATATCCCATAATACGTAGGATTATTTACTAAGATTGCTTTTGCATCGGGATTATCTTTGATTACTTGCTCTACTTGATCAAGTGACATACCTAGAGATATTCCTAATCGTTTATCAACATCAGGATTTACATAAATCGGAACCGCCCCAGTCAAGATCATCGCATTAATGGCACTACGATGGACATTACGTGGCATAATAATTTTTTCTCCTGCTTTTACACTTGCCATAATCATACTTTGAACTGCTGAAGTCGTTCCGCCTACCATAAAAAAAGCATGAGCGGCACTAAAAGCATCAGCTGCTAATTCTTCTGCTTCTTTGATTACCGAAACTGGATGACATAAATTATCCAATGGCTTCATTGAATTAACATCGATACTCATACACTTTTCACCTAAAAAATCTGTCAATTCTGGATTTCCTTTACCATGTTTATGGCCAGGAACATCAAAGGGAACTAAACGTTCTCTTTTCATTTGCTGTAAAGCTTCATAAATAGGCATTCTACTTTGATCTACTTTCATATTGCCTCCTAAAAAATATTACTTCCACTGTAAATCTCAATCATTTCTTGTCGTAAATTATTCGTTATCTCAAGTCTTACCTTTGGCGGCAATTCATAGATATCTGTTTTAAATAAGTAATTTTGTAAATCAATTTCTTTGATTAACATCTTCGTATGGTACAAATTAGCCTGATATACATTAATATCTGTAGCATCATAGTTAAGTAATGTTTTAACATCAATAAACTGTTGAATCGAAGTCATTGGGCTATCCATAAAAAGTTTCTTTCCCTTAATATCCCGAGTAAAACCGCGGACCCGATAATCCATTGTAATGATATCAGAGTCAAAGCTGCTAATTAAAAAATCTAACGTTGACAACGGTGATATTTCTCCACAAGTAGCCACATCAATATCTACCCTAAATGTCGCAATACTTGTTTCTGGATGATATTCAGGATACGTATGAACAGTAATATGACTCTTATCTAAATGCCCTAAAATAACTCGATCATCAACTTCTTCCATTTTTCCTTGACGACTTTCTAACATCTCTTCTTCCGCTAATAACATTGTTACACTGGCGCCTTGGGGATCATAATCTTGTTTTGAAACATTTAATACATGGGCTCCAATCATATTAGCTACTTCATAAAGAATATCAGTCAATCGCTTTGAATTATACTGCTCATCAATGTAAGCAATATAATCTTTTTGTTCCCTCTGACCTTTAGCATAGCAAACATCGTAAATATTAAAACTTAATGATTTAGTTAGGTTATTAAAACCATATAATTTTAATTTCTCATTCATACCAGTTTCCCCTTCTCCATAAAAAAAACTCAAGCAGGTACAATCCCACTTGAGTATCAATACGACATATTATTAGAACATCAAAAAATATCCTATATTATTAGCGTCAGAGTCTATATAGCAAGAATTACTTTTACTACTCTTATTGATTGTTTCACAAGTGTGATGTGCCTAAGCACACGGTTGTATAGTCACCAACTCAATGCTAAGGAATTTAGCATCAACTTATAAAATTCGAACTTTCGTTCTATCAATAAGGCAACAAAGTTGCCGGTCCGGCCTTTGACCTAGCTGTCCGTATGGCTTTAACTCCTAAGAGTGGTCAAAAGATTCCCGCAAAATAGATAACTCCTTTTGCAATATCTAAATTATAAATCATTAGTTTTTAAAAAGCAATCCTAATTTTATAAAATAAAATTTATTGTTTAATATACTAAATATTTTTGATAAAAATATAATTATAATAAATTTCTTTAAAAAGAATAATTAAATTAATAAAACTAGGATATTCAACATATTTATAAAAAAATCCAGGCTCTCACCTGAATCATTTTATAAACCTTTTGTATTATATTTTAAACAAAATAATATAAAATAAAATTGTTATAAGAACACTATAAAGTGTCCCAATCAGATAATATTCGGCAAAATCACTATCTTCTGCAATCTTATTATAACATGCAATCGACTTTGCTGTTAATACTAGTTCTTAGTATCCCCAATAATTACTGTATACATATTAATCACTTTCTTGATATTATTGTAACTTAATCAGTTTAATTTATCAATCAAATATAATTTATAATTAATTAAATACCGTTTATATTAAAAAGTCTAACCTAAGTCAGACTTTTATAATTATAATTCTTTAACATTTATTCTAGTAATTGCCTTTTTAAGTGCAATTTCAGCCCGCAATAAGTCAGTTTTTTCGGTTACTTCCTTAATTCTTTGTTCCGCCCGACGTTTAGCTTCTTTAGCACGGTTCAAATCAATTTCCTCTTTAGATTCAATTGAATTAGCAATTATTTTTGTTTCATCATCATTAACATATATAAATCCACCACCGATGGCAAATATATGACGTTGTTTATCAATGATATAACTCATCTCCGAGATTTCAATCCCGCTTGCTAAAGGCATATGATGAGCCAAGATTCCTACCTGTCCTGCTGTTGTGCGAAGATTTAACTGATTAACTTCCACTTCTTGGTAGATACCACTTGGTGTTACTATCTTAAGCTTAAATTTAGTCATTTGCTAATGTCTTCGCTTTTTCAATAGCTTCTTCAATTGTACCTACATTGTGGAATGCTTGCTCTGGTAAATCATCATGCTTACCTTCCAGGATTTCTTTAAATCCTTTGATTGTATCAGCAACACGGACATATTTACCATCCATACCAGTAAACTGACTAGCTACTGTAAATGGTTGTGATAAGTAGTTACGGACACGACGAGCCCGAGCTACTGTTAATTTATCTTCTTCACCTAACTCATCCATTCCTAAAATAGCAATAATATCTTGTAATTCTTGGAACCGTTGTAAGATTTGTTGAACCCCATGGGCTACCTCATAGTGTTCAGTCCCTACAACTAATGGATCAAGGGCTCTTGATGAAGAATTTAATGGATCTACGGCAGGATAAATTCCTAAAGCCGCAATTGAACGATCTAATACTACTTTAGCATCAAGATGAGCAAATGTTGTTGCTGGAGCAGGATCAGTTAAGTCATCAGCAGGTACATATACCGCTTGAACTGAAGTAATAGATCCTTTTTTAGTTGATGTAATCCGTTCTTGTAAAGCACCCATTTCGGTTGCTAAAGTTGGCTGATACCCAGCTTGTGATGGTACCCGTCCAAGTAAGGCAGATACTTCAGATCCAGCTTGAGTAAAACGGAAAATATTATCGATGAATAATAAGACATCCTGACCTTGTTCATCACGGAATTCTTCTGCCATAGTAAGACCCGTTAAAGCAACTCTTAAACGAGCTCCTGGGGGTTCATTCATCTGTCCAAATACTAGTGTTGTTTTAGATAAAACACCACTTTCCTTCATTTCATAATATAAATCATTACCTTCACGGCTACGTTCACCAACTCCAGCAAAAACTGATAAACCACCATGTTCTGTAGCAATGTTATTAATGAATTCTTGAATCAATACTGTTTTACCTACTCCGGCACCACCGAATAATCCAATCTTTCCACCTTTGATAAATGGGCAGATCAAATCAACTACTTTAATTCCCGTTTCAAGAATTTCAGTTTCTGTTCTTTGTTCGGCATATGTCGGTGCAGATCGGTGAATTGGCATTTTCTTAGTGCTATCACCTAATGCTTCTTTACCATCGATTGGTTGTCCTAAAACGTTGAACATTCTTCCTAGAGTTTCATTTCCGACAGGTACAGAAATTGGATTTCCCGTATTAAGAGCATCCATTCCTCGTTTTACCCCATCAGTTGGTCCCATTGCAACACAACGAACTACATCATCTCCGATATGTTGAGCGACTTCAACTACTAGAAGTTCATCACCATTTTGGATTTCAATCGCCGTATTTAATGCTGGTAAATTGTTATCACCATCAAATTGGATATCAATTACTGGCCCTTTGGCACTAATTATTTTACCAATATTTTGTGACATACGGCACCTCCTTATTGTGCATTAGCTCCTGCTACGATTTCACTAATTTCATTAGTAATCGCAGTTTGACGAGCTTGATTGTATTTTAATAATAATTGTTCTGTAAGTTCATCGGCATTATCATTAGCATTTTCCATTGATGTTCTTCGTGCGGCATTTTCACTTGTAGCTGATTCAATGATATAACCATAAATCACTGCTTGAAGATACATTGGAATCAAACTGTCTAATACTTCCTCTGGACTTGGTTCAAATAATGTTGATTTCTTTGAGATTTCAATATGATCAAAATCACTTGGATCAACAGGTAATAACGTAACAATTCTTGGTCTAAATGTTAAGTTATTAACAAACTCCGTATAAACAATCTTAATTTTACTAATTTCTTTTTCACGATACATTTTAGTTAATTCAGCAACTAACTTAGTTACATCTTTAAAATCAAAAGTTGTATTTAAATCATCAAACTTATGATCCGTTACCCCTTGATGATTTTTTAATAAATAACTAGTTGCCTTTGAACCAATACTATAAACATAATCACCTGGTTTGATTGCACCTTTAATTTCTTTAAAGATATTGGCATTATATCCACCACATAGTCCTAGACTTGAAGCAATAACAATAAATACTTCTTTTTCAATATCTTTATTTTCAACTAAATAGATACTATCATTATTACCCTTACAATTAGCTAAGATCTCCGCTACAGTTTGAGCAACATTAGTATAATAAGGTTTCGACTGTTCTAATTGATTTCTTGTTTTACGAAGTTTAGAAGTTGCGACTAATTCCATTGCTTTAGTAATTTTTTTAGTCGATTCAACTGATTTAATTCTCCGCTTAATTTCTTGCATTCCTCCATGCATAGTTAACTACCCCTTTGTTTGAGTTTTTTCGAATTGTGTTACAAAAGCACTCATAACATCTTTCATGCGTTTTTCTAAATCAGCAGAAATTGCTTTTTGTTCATTGATTTCATCAATAATATCTCTTTGCGTCATATTGATATGTTCAACTAACTGATCCATAAAAGCAGACACCTGTTCCACTTCTAATGTCTTAGTAAATCCATATTTTAAAGCAAATAATGTAATTACTTGCGTTGATACAGTTCGTGGTGAATATTGTGCTTGTTTTAAAACCTCACGCACTTTTGCACCATGATCTAAAGTTGCTTTCGTAGCAGCATCTAAGTCTGAACCAAATTGAGCAAATGCTTGCATTTCAGCATACTGCGCTAATTCAAGTTTTAGTGAACCTGATACTTGCTTCATTGCTTTGATTTGTGCAGCTGAACCAACCCGACTTACCGAAAGTCCAGTATCAATTGCTGGTCTAAATCCAGCATTGAATAATTCTTGTTGTAAGAAAATTTGTCCATCTGTAATTGAAATTACGTTAGTTGGAATATATGCTGAGATATCACCTGCTTGTGTTTCAATAATTGGTAAGGCTGTGATTGAACCCCCACCATTCTCTTCATTTAAGCGGCATGCTCTTTCTAATAATCTCGAATGTAAATAGAAGACATCTCCAGGATAAGCTTCACGCCCTGGTGGTCTTTTTAATAATAATGATACCGTACGATAAGCAACGGCATGCTTAGATAGATCATCATAAACAATTAAAACATCTTTACCTTGATCTAACCATTCTTCAGCAATTGCACATCCTGCATACGGTGCAATATATTGCACTGGTGCAAGTTCACTAGCAGATGCTGACACAACTGTTGTATATTCCATTGCGCCACCTTTACGTAACTTTTCAACAATTTGGGCAACAGTTGAATTCTTTTGTCCAATTGCTACGTAAACACAATAAATATCTTGATCTTTTTGATTTAAAATAGTATCGATTGCAATCGCAGTCTTTCCTGTTTGACGATCTCCAATAATCAACTCACGTTGACCCCGACCGATTGGAATAATTGCATCAATCGAAGTAATTCCTGTTTGTAACGGTTGGTCAACTGACTTTCTTGTCATAACCCCGCTGGCAACTCTTTCAATTGGGCGAGTATGTGCTGTAATGATTTCTCCATTACCATCAATTGCTTGTCCTAAAGGATTTACAACTCGACCTAACATCTCATCCCCAACTGGTATTTCCATAATCTTTCCAGTACGTTTAACTTCGTCTCCTTCTTTAATCGTACTTTCAGATCCAAGTAGTACGGCTCCGACGCAATCTTCATCTAAGTTCATTACCATTCCATAAACATCATTAGGGAAGGCAAGTAATTCACCTAGCATGGCATTATCTAAACCATGAATTAAACTAACACCATCGCCAACAGTCATGACTGTTCCAACGTCTTTAAGTTCGATTACATCATCAAAGTGCTTAATTTGTTCTTTAATTAAAGCACTAATTTCATCTGGTCTAAGCCCCACTATTTTCACCTACTTTCTTAATAGTTCTTTTTTCAATAATGCAACTTTGTTTTTGATAGAGCCATCAAAAACACGGTTATTTATTTCGACTTTAATTCCACCAATCAGTGATGGATCATTAACTACTCTTAAACGAATCGTTTTATTTTCCTTTTTACTTAAAGCATCTTCCACTTCTTTAACTTCTTGTACACTGATATCATAGTTAGCATATAAAATACCTTCTAAGATTCCAAAATGCTCATTCGTTAACGCTTTAAATGCTTCAATTATTTCCATAACGTAACGCATTCTTCTTTTTCTAACTAAAAGTTTTAGAAAATTAACGACATAATCATTAACCTGTCCTTTAAAACTCTTATCTAATAATGCACATTTAGCTTCATCTTCTATTAAAACATGACTAAAGAACGGAACAAAACTTGGATCACTTTCAAAAACAGTTCTAATTAAATCAATATCTTTAGAATATGCTTCAACTTGATTCATCTCTTTAGCTAAATCAAATAGTGATTCTGCATATCTTACTGCTACTGCATCCATTAGTTAACCACTTCTTCAACAAAGTCTTCAACCAAAGCTTTGTTAGTCTTTGTATCCATTTCTTTGTTCATAACTTTAGTCGCTACATCAATCGCAACCTCAACAATTTCTTGTTTCATCGCTGCTTTTGCCTGCGCTTTTTCAGCCTCAATCTCACGACGTGCTTGATCTAGTTTAGCTTTATATTCCTGATTAGCTTGTTCTTGAATCGTTGCCTTTGTTTTTAAAGCATCTTCTTTAGCTAAATTAACAATTTCACGATATTGAACTGCCGCTTGGCGTGCTTGTTCTTCACTTTCTTCCATCAGTGCTCTAGCTTTTTCATTCATATCTTTAGCTTCGTTTACAGTTCCTTCAATAAATTCTGCCCGTTTAGCAAAATAATTTTGAACGGGAACCCATAAATACTTTTTAAAGACAAGAAGTAAAACTCCTGTTGAAAGTAATTGAATAATAATTGTAGTTACATTAGGGAATAATTTCGATGCTATATCTGGCATACGTATTCCTCCTTAGCTAATATTAGTATACAAATAATAAAATTAATGAAATTAATAAACCATAGATAGCTGCAGTTTCAGTTAATGCAATCCCTAGAATCATTAACGTTCTAATTTTACCTTCCATTTCAGGATTTCTACCTAAAGCTTCTACCGCCTTACTCGCACAAATTCCTTCTCCGATACCTGTTCCTAAACCAGCACATACTGCAATACCTGCACCAATTGCAATTAAACCTACATCTGTCATAATTTAAATTTCCTCCAATATTTTCTATATATTTTTTTGTAATTTATATCTAACTAGGATACCTAGATTAGAGCTTACTCGTCGTCTTCGTTTTCCATCATAATTAAGATTGATGATAAAGTTACGAAAACTAATGTTTGGATACACCCTGCAAAAATATCAAAATAACAATGGAATACAGGGGCAATAATTGGACCTAAAAAGTTAAAGTTGATTACATGGAATGAAATCCATGCTGTAAATTGATAAATCAACGTCATTAAAATAGATCCACTCAAAATATTTCCAAATAAACGCATTGAAATTGAAATTAATGGTGATAAGACACTTAAAATATTAGTTGGGGGCCACACAATATCCCACACATATTTAAAAAATCCCTTTTTCTTCAATGCATTATATTGAATCAATATAAAAGTAATAAATGTCATCGCAAAGGTAATAGAGTAGTTTGAGGTTGGTGATTCAAACCCAATCAAACTTGATAAGTTACTGACCAATATGTAACAAAATACCATTGCAAAATATGGATAATAGTTCTTGGCAAATTTCTTAGGCATGATTGATTTCATATAATCATCAATAGCTTTAACTCCCGTTTCAACAACCAATACAATTCCTTTTGGTTTGACAGTTGGATCCGCCAATGCTACTTTTTTTCCAGCATAGACAAAGAACACGCCTAAACAAACCATAATGACTAGTGAATAAATTAATTCTACTTGAATTGTCACTCATTTCACCTCCTTAAAATATTTAGCGTTTTATATATCCTAAAATATTGATCGTAATCTTGGTCACAAAATATCCAAAGAAAACACTGATCAAATTAAAGATATCATTAAATTTGATTGCTAGCATGAAACCTGCAATATACAATAACATCTTAGCTATAAACATCATTACAACAAATCGAATCGCCTGACCCATTTTTAAGATCACATCACTCATTACAATGATAATATAGAATGATAAAACGCTGACCGCATATCCTAAGATAAATCCTAGTGGAAAACTAATTTGTTTTAGGACAAATCCTACGATAGAAAAGATAATTAATCCGCCAATAAATACTTTTACGGATTGTTTTAAAACATCTTTTTCGTTCATTCTTTACCTGCTCCTAAAAGTATTTTAATAACGTAGCCAAAGGCTAAAAACAATAAAATTAGTAGAATCGTGGGATGGGTATTAAAATACTTATCTAAGCGCAGCCCAACAATTACAGCTAATAGAAATGCTCCAATTACCTGAAAACCCAATTGTAGGCAAAAGAATAAATCTTTTAACATTTTCTTCTTATCTTGATCCATAATCCCTCTTGTATTCTACTATAGTCTTTTGGTTATGTAAACTTCTTATAAAAATTTGTAATAATTATTTAACACTATGATAATTTATTTATAGAACAAGTATTTCAGTACTAAACACTATAATTAATTTCATAATTAGACGTTTTAACCACTTTTGAAGTATCTCAAATATTAATCAGTACCAAATAAACGATCACCGGCATCACCTAAACCAGGCACAATATAGCCTTTTTCATTAAGTTTTTCATCAAGCGTCGCTAAAATCAATTCAACATCAGGATGATCTTCTTCAATTACTTTAACACCTTCAGGGGCACCTACTAAACAGACTAAACGAATATCTTTAGCACCACGGGCTTTAATATTTGTAATCGCTGCACTAGCACTACCACCAGTTGCTAACATCGGATCAACAATGATTACGATAGAATCTTCTAAACCACTAGGAAATTTAGCATAATACTCTTCGGGAATTAAAGTTTCCTCGTTCCGAGCCATTCCTATATGACCAATCTTAGCAGTCGGTATAATTCTTCTAAAACCATCGACTAAACCAATCCCCGCTCTTAAGATTGGAACAAGAATAATTTGTTTTTTCAATTCTTTTCCAATCATTGGACAAATTGGTGTGACGATTTCCTTATCAACTAATGGTAATTCTTTAGTTACCTCATAAGCCATTAACATTGCAATTTCGTCTAGGTTATCTTTAAATACGATTGTTTTCGTATCTTTATCACGCATAATTGTTAATTTATGATCAATTAATGCATGATTGAGGATGGTCGTTGCCATATAAATTCACTCCTTAAATGTATTTTATATCATGATACATTTCTACTTTATCAGTTAATGCTCTAACTCTCTTTAAGCATTCTTCTTTGATTTCATCAGTTTCTTCATTTTTTAAGCGATAAGCAATAATCTTACCTACTTCTCTAAAATCTTCTTCTGTAAATCCTTTAGTAGTCATTGCAGGGGTCCCAACCCGAATACCACTTGCTTTAAATGGTTTTTCTGTATCAAATGGGATAGCATTTTTATTTGCAGTAATATTAATTTCATCTAATAAACGTTCTGCTTTTTTACCTGAAATACCGCAACTTGCTTTTACATCAATTAAAATCAGATGATTATCAGTTCCGTCAGCAACTAATCTGAATCCCTCTTCTTTTAATGCTGTTTCTAATGCTTTAGCATTTTTAATTACTTGAGCTGCATATTCTTTAAATTCTGGTTGCATTGCTTCATAAAAACAAGCGGCTTTAGCAGCAATAATATGCATCAATGGACCACCTTGCATTCCCGGGAACACCGCACGATCAATATCAGCTGCATATTTTTCCTTACACATAATTACCCCACCACGAGGTCCACGTAAAGTTTTGTGAGTCGTTGTTGTTACAATATCAGCATGAGGAAATGGTGATGGATGCAGTCCCGCTGCCACTAACCCTGCGATATGTGCCATATCAACCATAAACATCGCCCCAACTTCATGCGCGCATTTTGCCATGTATTCAAAATCAATCGTTCTAGAATATGCACTAGCACCAGCTACTACTAATTTTGGTTTGACCTCTTGGCATTTTTTCTTAAAATCTTCATAATCAATAGTTTCAGTTTCTTTAGTTACCCCGTAACTGTGGAATTCATAATTGATTCCTGAATAATTTAATGGATGTCCATGTGTTAAATGTCCACCATCAGCAAGAGACATTCCTAATACCTTATCACCATGATTTAATAACGCCATATATACCGCTGTGTTTGCTTGCGCTCCACTATGAGGCTGAACATTAGCATACTCAGCACCATAAATCTTACATAGTCTTTCTTTAGCTAGTGTTTCCACTTCATCAACAAATTTACATCCACCATAATATCTTTTTCCTGGATAACCTTCTGCATATTTATTAGTTAATACAGTTCCTGCCAATTCTAAGATTTCTGGTGAAACAAAGTTTTCAGAAGCAATTAACTCAATATTGTTTCTTTGACGATTTAATTCTCTCTCTACACTTTCGAATACTGCGATGTCTTTCATTTTACTCTTCCCCCTCGTAAGCCATCATTTTTGCAATCCGCTGGTCATGTCGACCACCTTCATATTCGCCTTCTAACCAGGCTGTTAAAATTTCTAAAGCTAAACCTTCACCAATAACTCGTTGCCCCATAGCAATCATGTTAGTATCATTATGTGCTCGAGTTGCTTTGGCGCTAAATACATCGTGGCATAACGCACAGCGAATTCCTTTCACTTTATTAGCAGTAATACTTACACCGATACCAGTTCCACATACGACAACCCCTCTATCGCACGATCCACTAGCAACCGCTTTAGCTGCTTTTCCTGCATAATCAGGATAATCACAACTATCTTCGCTGTATGTTCCGAAATCTTCTACTATGTAACCATTAGCTTCTAAATAATCTTTTAAAACATTTTTTAGTCTTAAGCCACCATGGTCACAAGCCATTGCAATTTTCATTCAATTACCTCCGCTATTTGTTCCTTAGAAATATCACCTAATCTTAATATTTCCACTTTACCCTTACTTAAGTCAACAATTGTACTTGCCTTCTTACTGATGCTTTCACCTTTAACAATTAAAGGAATCTTTCCATGAAATACTTTCATTACTGCTTTGTCGTCAACAAGACTATTTTCTCCAGAAAGATTGGCGCTAGTTACTAACATTGGTCCTGTTTTATCTAATAATGATAAAACAAATGGATCATCTGGTATCCTGATTCCAATAGTATCTAGTGAAGCCGTAAAATAATCATCAATATGTGGGCGTTTCTTTAAAATGATAGTGATCATTCCCGGCATAAAAGCCGCAATAAGTTTTTTTGCAGTTTCATCAACATAAGCATATTTTTCAATATCCTCTGCCTTACTAATCATCATAGAAATTGCTTTTCCTTTATCGCGGTGCTTTAATTCATATAGTGCATCCAATGCCTGATGTGAGCCAAACTTAACTCCTAACCCAAAAACAGTCTCAGTTGGAAAAGCCACAACTCGACTATCGCTAACTAACTTAGCGACTTCTTCAATGGCATTTTTTTCGACTGAAACTGTATTCATGGAATCACCTCATTTGCCCCATTATACAATAAATAATTGAAAATTTGTAGATATTTCGTAGATATTTTCACGACAAAAAAAGTTTTTTAAAAAAAACATCTTTACATTATCTTAACATTGCTAATTTCCTTCATTTTTATAGTTTGATAAGGCAATTTCTTACAAAAAAACAATTAGATTTAATCTAACTGCCATTTACATTTTTTCATATCAACATTGCCATTATCTTTAAAACATACATCTTCTTCTAAAAGTAAATCACGTTGTTCGTACCATTCAGGTACAAGTCTTCCTGCGCTATTTACAACTCGATGACATGGATAATCTCCATACATAGAAGCATGACTTAAAATTTTTCCCACTAATCGCGCATTCTTGGGTCGTCCTGCCAACGATGCTATTTGTTTATAGCTGGCAACTTTCCCCCAAGGTATTTCAGACACGATTGCTAATACTTGAAAAATTAAATCCTCATCCATATAATCACCTCCTATATTTTTATTTTATCTAATTATCGAAAAAATGCAAAAAAATTTATTTTTTTGTATTTTATTATACTTTTTTGTATAATTATTTTATTAGCTTGGGAAAGGAGATTTATGAAACAGTTTAAAAAATCTTTATTAATAATCGGATTATGCTTTTTAATGATTGGCTGCACTAATGATGCCATGGGTAAAGTAACTAAAAAGCTTCAAGATGCTGGATATGATATTTCTTATTTAACCGATGATTTCACAGCTGTAAATATTACTAAGACAGAAAAGGATAAAGACCGCATTCAATTTTGTGCTTATTTAGAAAAGAAGGTTGTTACTTCTATTTCATATATTGTCTTACCTGCCGATAATAGTAATATCGATAAAACGATTATTGGTTTTATCTATGTCGACAAAAATGATGATAATATTATTAGTGAAAGTGCCCAAAAGGAAGCTAAAAAAATATTAAAAAAATTAGATTTATCTATAGATGATCTAGTAAACTATGCCCTTCAAGTCCATGAAGATAAAGGAAAATCTTTAAATTCATAGTCTGAAAGACACTTTTTAAGTGTCTTTTATTATTTTTAAAATATAAAACGATCTCACTTTCATGAGATCATGTTACACTATGGATGACATCTACTGCAAGGGCGATATCCTGTATTTATTGCAGTAGATTTTGAGATAGCTATTTTACTACGTGATAAATAGCCACAACCACTTGAATGATAGCAGTCTCCTGTCTTAGTAATATAAACAGTTGTAGAAATATTATCATCTGCCACAGGAGTTCGAATAGAGGATGTTTCTACCGGTTTTCCTTTTACAGTCACATTACATGTAACTGATTTATTTTTAATTGCTGCTGTTATTTTTACCGTTCCTGATTTTAATGCTTTAATATTTCCACTTTGATCAACTGTCGCAATCGTTTCATCACTAGATGTATAAACTACCGGTTGAGTACTATTTGTTTTTATATTTATAGTATTATTTTGATTTTCTTCTAGATTTAATGTAGTAGTTGAAAGCTCTAATTCTAATGCCTTAATACTTACTGACATGATCAAGGTAGATGTATTTCCGTATTTATCACTTGCCTTAATACTAGCATTATAATTTCCAGCTGCTAAATAACTTACACCACTATCATCAATTTCAAGCTCATATTTTGATAGTTCTTTTATTTCTAAATAATCACGATAATCTATTTCATCATTTTCAATAATATCAATTTCTTTTGTTTGGATTAATTGCGGTGCTGTCGTATCTTTGATATTAAGCGTTAATTTCTTTTTACTATTACCATATTTATAAGTGATAGTATATTTACCTACTGCTGGATTATCTTCATCAAAACCATCACAGCTATATGAAATATCTTCTTCATCAAATTTATTCTTATCAACATAATCTAAATAATTAAAATTTTCTCCATATTCTAGATTAACAGTATTCTGTTTAAGTATTAATTTCGGTTGCTCTTTCCCCAATGCACCAATAATACCTAATAAAATAATAATTATGATCGTTACCTTGATCTTATGAGCTAAAATATAGTCTTTTATTTTCTTCATTTTATCTTTACTCTCCCATAAATTCACATAATTATTATACTATTACTTATGAAAATTCACGATATTTTTGTCGTAAAGATACGGTTTATTACGTAAAACAAGATAAAAAGATAGGATATTAATGAAACGAACCTATCTTTCTTATCTTAATTATTTTTATACTGTTTTATATAATTTTGATACCAGGCAAAACTATCTTTCTTATATCTTTGATAACTTCCTTTACCCTCATTATCACCATCAACATAAATTACACCATAACGTTTTTCCATTTCACAACTGCCTGCTGAGACTATATCAATGATTCCCCACATAATATAGCCAATGACATCAACACCATCTCTGATGGCTTCATCAATTTGTTGGAAATGCTGGTTTAGATAATCTATTCTATATTGATCATGAATAGAGCCATCTTCTTCAAACTTATCATGAGCCCCAAAACCATTTTCAGAAATAAATACGGGCTTGCGGGTGCGATCATACATTTTATTTAACATGATTCGTAATCCAATTGGATCAATTTGCCAACCCCAGTCACTTGCTTTCAAATAAAGATTTTTAGTTGAAACAACTAAGTTACCTGCTGTTTGCTCACTGCTCTCTTCAACCGTTGCGACGGCACTAGAATAATATGAAAAGCTTACAAAATCACAGGTATTATCTCTTAGCAGCTTACGTTCTTCCTCAGTTATTATGATATTAATCTTATTTTCTTGAAAAAAACGATTCATATAACTAGGATAATAGCCATTAGCCAAAACATCTACTGCGAACCATTGATGAATTTGTTCATCTCTCACTGCTTTAAGATTGTCTTCTGGGCGCGGTGTTAACGGATAGTAACAAAAACAAGCTACCATACAGCCAGATTGACTTTGAGAACTTATTTTATGCCCTAATTCAATAACCTTAGCACTAGCAACGAATTGATGATGCAATGATTGAAATACTAGACTTTGATCGTATGGTCGATCTTTCTCTTTTACTAAACCAACTCCATTATATGGACTAAAATAACCAGCATTTATTTCATTGAATGGTAAATAATAATCAATATATTCTCCCCAATGTTCAAATACAGTTTTAGCGAATCTTAAGTAAAAATCGACTAAGATATTGTTTGTCCAACCACCATAGGTTTCAACTAAATACAATGGTACAGCATAATGATTCATGGTTAGAAAAATCTTCATTCCTGCTTGATGAACCTTTTTAAAAATATGGTCATAAAAACGTATTCCTTCTTCATTTGGCATTTCTTCATCACCATGTGGATACAATCT
This sequence comes from Erysipelatoclostridium sp. MSK.23.31, assembly GCF_019125875.1. NCBI lineage: Bacteria > Bacillati > Bacillota > Erysipelotrichia > Erysipelotrichales > Coprobacillaceae > Thomasclavelia > Erysipelatoclostridium sp. MSK.23.31. The sequence continues at coordinate 60,688 of NZ_JAHOCB010000009.1, forward strand.
TGCCCAGCTGATAGAAAAGCGATAAATATCAATTCCTAATTCTTTCAATAACTGAATATCTTCATCAATGTGATGATAGCCATCTGATCCTTGGCGGAATGGATAATTACCAACTTCTTTACATGATTTTGCTTCATCAATTATATCTTGTGTCAATAACCTTGTTGAAGTTGTAGCATTAGACGTTCTTTTTAAATAAGGTCGACAGTCCTGAGTATCTAAACCTTTACCACCCAAATTATAGCCACCTTCATATTGACTACTTGCAGTAGCTCCACCCCATAGTATTTTTCTTTTTTTATTCATTTGTCCTCCTCCTTCTAAAAATAAAGGTGATAAAAATCACCTTTATTTTTTACCTAACAAGTATGCTCCATATTCTGGACTGTATAAAGGGGCAACAAGCTGACATGATAGTGGCTGGAGATAATTATTCAATGGCTTTAATACATAATCTTCTCCATATTCAAAAACTCCACCAATATACGATACTTTAAAGGGAGAAGTAAAGTTTTTGGCCAATGTTTTAATTAGAACAGCAATTTCATAAGCTGCCTCTTTATATATTTGTAAAGCATATTTATCATTATCTTTAGCTGCTATACCGTTTAGTTTTGCTAATGAAGCAATTGATGTTCGATCATGATTAAGTTTATTAATAAAAGTGATAATATCGTAATCATTTTCTAGTTTACATTTTTCTTTAATTAAATAGTATAACTGTGTCTTTTCTAGTCGACCATCAACTTGTTGGCAATAGAGGGCTAACATGCGCTTGGCAATCCAATAAGCACTTCCTTCATCACCTAGCTGGTAGCCCCATCCTCCACATCTAGTAATATGGTTATTTTTAGATGATAATGCGATTGAACCTGTTCCAGCTACAACTACAATCCCATCACCACCACCTAAAGCTCCAGTAATAGCAATCCTAACATCACTGTATAAGGAGAATTCTCGATTTCCAAATGCTTCCCTACAAATAGTCGCAATTTTATTTCTAACTTCTTTTTGTTCTCCATATCCAGCCAGCCCTGCAATCACTTTTGCTTGAAAATTTGCATCTAATTCCATCACACCATCTTTTAAAATTTGAATACATATTTCTCTTGGTTGTGTTAAAACATGTACTGATGGCTTTATTATTTCTTTTAATTTTCTTCCTGCATCATCAAAGAGTGCCATCTTTGTTTTAGTTCCACCACCATCAATACCGATATACAACATAAATAACTCCCTATTTTCTATGCACTTACTGCTTCTTTAGATTTTTCCTCTGCTAATAATTCATTATCGTACATTTTAAAGAACGGATAATAAATAATCACTGATATAATAATTAAGATAATATTTAATACCGCAGCGCGCCAGTCACCACCGCAAGCCAAGTATGCACCAATTGGTCCTGGTAATGTCCATGGAGCTATTGTAACAGCACAATTGACTAAATGCATAGAAGTTGCAATCCAGGCAATAGTTGCACAAATTAGCGGAATAATAATAAATGGAATTAGTAGCATTGGGTTTAAAACGATTGGAGCCCCAAAAATCATCGGCTCATTGATATTAAATATTGACGGTAAAATCGTTGTTCTTCCTAATGTTTTACCATATTTAGATTTTGCTTTTACACAGAATAGTATTGCTAATCCCAATGTTGCTCCTGAACCACCGATATGAACAAACCATTGTAAGAATGGTTCTACACCAATATGAGTAGCCGCTTTACCAGCTGCAATTGCAGCTGTATTTTGATCTAATAAAATTAACCAGATTGGTCTTGCTAGCGAAGAAACAATCGAATCTCCATGAATACCAAATGACCAGAAAAACATAATTAAAAATATGATTAGTAATGTTGATGGTAAGGTATCTGTTGCATTTATCAATGGTTTGATTAAGTTACCAACGATAGTATGCACATTGATACCTAACCACATTGTAATTGTAGAAACTCCTAAAATAATAATAACCGTAGGAGTTAACGATTCAAAAGATCTTGCTACTGCAGGGGGTACTGCCGCCGGCATTGAGATTTTCAAACCTTTAACTTGTGTAAAACGATAAATTTCTACACCGATAAAAGCCGAGATAATTCCAATAAACATTCCCGCCGAACCAAGATTTTCTGCTGGAATAACATAGCCTGAAGGCAAACCTTGTAAAAAAGCATTTAATTCGGCATTTTTACTAGCTAATGCACTAATTGACTCTGTAATATCTGGCATCGAAACTGGTACAATTGTCAATAAAAAAGTTAATTCAGCTAAAATCGCACCACTCAAGCCATCCAAATTATATGATTTAGCAAGTGAATAACCTATTCCAAACACTGCATATAGCGTCATGATATACATTGACATTCTATATGGCAATAAAATTGCTACTGCGTTATTTTTAATAAATTGGGTAATGCCCCAATCTGCGGGCATTTGATTATATGAAAATGCTACAACCATTAATAATGAACTAACAATAATTAATGGCAAGGTTGCTATAATTCCATCACGGATAGCCCGTAAATGTCTTTGATTAGAAAGTTTTTCAAGTGGTCCTGCTAGTTTTCCTTCTATCAAATTAGATATTTTTGTAAACATCTTATTTTCCTCCTATTTAATCATGAATATAACCATAAAAGCAATCAAACTAAATATAGTTCCAACAATCCAAAAGTTTTTGCATACTCCTTTTTTTCGCTCAATAAAAAATTGTGAATAAGCTACGCTAAAGCCACAAACAATACCAGAAATTAAAGCATTAGGAATACGAAAATCTATTTTTAAATAATTTAATATGTTTATACAAATCAATAATGACAACATAGTCGTCATTAGAATGAATAAAGCACTTTTAAATCCGAACATTGGGATATCATAATCTGTTTTGCCAAATATATTTTTATATTCTTTTTTGGTATTGTTTTTGACTACATACTTATTCATATACTTATTCTCCTTTAGTTATCGTTCTTATAGTTTGACTAATATTTTCATCACTATCTTTCAATGCTTTTAGGCATTCTTCTTTACTCATATTAGTTAGACCCTTTAAAATTGCTATTTTTACATTGTTATCTGCTTCAATTAATAATTCTTTTGCAGTTCCCTCATCAACACTAATAGCTTGCTGAACAATATTTATAGCTCGAATTCTTAGTTTTTCATTTGTTGGCTGTACATCAACCATCAAATTTTTATAAACTTTTCCTTTTTTTATCATTACAGATGTTGATAACATATTAAGGATTAGTTTTTGTGCTGTACCAGCCTTCATTCTCGTCGACCCTGTAATAACTTCAGGGCCAACAACTGCTTCGATTGGGAAATGGGCATGTTGAGATATTGCTCCGTTTTTAACACAACATATTGATATTGTTGAACATCCTAGTTTGCGCGCATACGCTAGAGCGCCAACAACATATGGTGTTCTTCCCGAAGCAGCTATTCCACAAACAACATCCAATGGACTAAGTTCTATTTTTTTTAAATCATCAACTGCTATTTCTTTAGAATCTTCAGCACCTTCAATTGCGGTTGTAAATGCTTCCTTACCACCAGCGATTAGACCTTGGACAAGAGTAGGATCAACTCCATATGTTGGCGGGCATTCCGATGCATCTAGCACCCCTAAACGTCCTGATGTTCCGGCACCCATATAAATCAATCTACCACCCATACACATTTTTTCATAGATACAGTCAACAGCTTTTGCAATTTGTGGTATGACGTCCTTTACCGCAATTGCTACTTTTTGATCTTCTTGATTAATAACCGTTAAAATTTCCTCTGTTGTCATTTCATCAATGTGCAAAGAATTGCTGTTAATTTGTTCTGTATCTAATTGACTTAATTTCATCCATTCCACTCCTTCCATATTTATTATATATCTATTGAAATATTATTTCAATATAAATGTTAAATTATTTAAAATATTATTTCACTATAAACAAAAAAAGAAAAGCCTATATTTTAGAAACAATTCTTTTTGTTTCAATAAGCTTATCTTTATTTCCTGTTAGATCATTTTTAAATACACCATAATATAATAAATCTGTCATTACTAGTGATGAGATTCTTGATGAAATAGCTCCCATTCTTATTTCCTTTTCTTCATTAGGAACTTGTAAAATAATATCACTTAATTTCGAAAGTGGATTAGGCTTAAATTGAGTAATTGATATAATTGGTACATTTTTGTTTTTTATCATTTTAGCAATTTCAACAAGTCCCTTTGTAGTACCCGAATAACTAATAAATAATGCTGCATCCTCTTTATTCATACTTTCACTAAATGTTAGTTGAACATGTAAGTCTTTATTATAGATTACCTTTTTTCCAATTCTTGTTAACTTTTGTTCCACATCTTGTGCGACAATCGCCGAGCCACCGACACCAAATAAATATATTGTATTAGCAGCAATCAATTTTTTGATTGCATTGTCTAATTGATTAGTATCGATCAACTGGTATGTCTTTAAAACAGTATTCATATTTAAACGACAACATTTATCAGCTAAAGTTACGATATCGTCATTTTCATCAATAATAAAATCTATTTTTTCTTCAGGAGCACGTTTAGACTGCGCTAAACTCATTTTCAATTCACTAAAACCGTTATAACCTAATTTTTTTGAAAATCTAATAATTGCAGCAGCAGAGGTACCCGTTTTCTCCCCCAGAGATTGCGCTGAACACTTTAAAACATCAGCAGCATTTTCCAAAATATACTTAGCAATAACCTTTTCAGTTGATGTATAGCTGCTTTGTGCCTCTTTTATTTTAGCATAACTATTCATAATAATCTTAGCCCCTTTCTAATTAATTATATCAATCCACTAGTAAAATTACTAGATTTTTCAAAGTATTCATAACTTAGTTTTAATTTATTCTATTTTACTATATTCAAATAAAAACCATCTATTTAACAAAATAGATGGCTAATTGTAATATTTTGATTAAATAACTTAGACACATAAAGGTTATTTAATTAATTGTAAGATTTCTGTCTTAGTGGAGAATTGGTTTAAAAATTCATCATACCAATTTTTTATATTCTTCATTTCAGCATATTGTTCAAGTGTCGGCTCGCCTTTTAAGAATGTATTATCAGAATACTGATAAATAAATTGTGTTGCCCCATTTATTGAGTAACCACAAGTTCCTTGTTCTGGAAGATACATATATCCAGTTTTTGCTTCAAGATCGAAAGTAGCATCAATTACCATACATTTTTTATTAGAAATGACAATCTTATAAGCTTCGGTTGAACTTATTATCTGTCTTCCCTTATTATCCTTTTCATAATTATAGCCATTTTCTTTAATTTTCGTGAGGACTGTATCAGCATCTTTTTGTATATTTTTTATCAAATCAGTTCGAGTATTTTGGTTAAATTGAATTATTGTCCATTTAGCTAATAACTCAGAAGTTAATCCCAATTTTTCAAATTTTTTTTGATATGCTTCATAAGCTTCTTTTCTTCCCTTATCATTATAAGTTTTAATATCTTCTTCATCTACAACAAATTCTCCATTTACTGGTCGTAGATATATCCATTGACTCCCTATATCTTTATCTGGATTTATTTTAATACGATCAATATTAGCAAGCGTTAATGTATTAGTTACATAGTAGAACTTTGGATCATCTCCAACATTAAATGCCACACTAAACTCCATTCCAGCAAAACTAAATTTCCAAAACAAACCTGAATTGTCAAAGCCTTCATCATTTAAATCATTATCTTCGGCAATCTTAGCAACATCATCAGTAGTTTCTGCTTTAGCTGCTTTCTTTTCACCACAAGCTGTTAAACCCAAGCAGATCATTGATACCATTAAAATTTTTATAAGTTTTTTCATATTTTTTCCCTTTCCCTGCTTAACTTATGAATTTATTTTAATCTTATTACTATCACTTCCAATCGATAAAATTTTACTGCTACTAATCACATAATAATTATGGCATGCTTTATTTAGTAAAACAAACAATGTTATAATATTTGTTCAATCAATTTGGGAAATATAATTATTTAAAGCAAAAAAAGAGACTTACTATTTATTTCAGTTCTTATCCGGCTTAGGGTAAGAACCTTTATTTCTAGTTAAGTCTCTTATATAAGAATTAATTTGTTGGATATGTTATTGCTAATCTAGTTAAAATACCCTTTTGATTTTCTGTAACAAACTCATATTTGTATCCTTGGTCATCTGTATAATGCCAATGTCCATCTGTATTTTGTTGCGGGCTACCAATCCATTTTAACAAATTACTGCTTGTTGTTTTCCCATTCATTGGTATTTCTTGGTCATCCTTAGTAATAAATACTGTTGTCTTTATACCGTAATGATTCTCTTCTTCCGTAATTGTATCATAATCTAAAGTAATTTGCGTTACTTTACAGTCCGCAACTGATTGCTTTTTATCTGTATCATTTTTATAACGAATTCCAAACCATTGCCAATCAGAATCATCTAAATAAACTTTTAAGTAAGCTACCATAGATGAAATACCACCAGCATCTACCTTAGGCGCCTCATCAACTGATTTACCAGTATCACCCAATTCTACTTTAGTTCCAATTTTTTCTAAATATTTAACATACTCGCCGACTGTTTCAGGCAAACATATCTTTTCATCATTAATAGTAAAGTACTTAATTAATCCATTTGATTCCGTAAAAGGTCTCTCTTGTTTCGTGTTATCAGAAGTATTATTATCATTTGGTTTGTCTGAATCAGAATCCTTAGAACTACACGCTGTTACAGCAAACATCATTGTTAGTGCTAAACCAACCGTTAATAATTTTTTTAGCATAGACTTTCTCCTTTTTTATTTATACATATACAGATTTTATTATAAATACTTTTTTCGATTTAATCTACTATTTTTTAAATTTAAATCTTATATTTTCTTAACTATTGCTATTTTCTGCTTTTACATAAAACTTATTAATTAGATTTGATATAAACTTAGGCCAGAATTTTTGAAACATTACTAGATCTTCCTTTGTTCTAATTCGATCATTAATGATTTCTGTAGTCGTAGATTCTTCATGAACACGATGTCCCATTAACGGATTATTCACAAAAGTAAATTTACCATCTTTTAATGACAGCTTTTCCCATGCAAACCAATCAACATCACAAACAAAGTCACATTTAAAAATATCTTTGGATTTAATATTATCAATAACAAAAGTTACTGCTGGACAGCATATTGAATTACCGAAACGCAATGATAATCGTTTACCGAACTTTGTGGATGATATCTTTTTACTCCTCATCGGCAATAAAAGAATTCGTTTTATTTTCAAATTAATATTGCTATATACGTTCCCTTTATCCCTAATTTCATAGTAATCACTAAATACAATTAACGAATTAGGATTTTTAAGGTATGCTTTTACTATGCAATCAGAATATTCGTAATCATAAATATCATCCTGATGAGCAACAGTAGTCAGTTCTGTTTCGCCACATGAAACAGCAAAATCAAAATCATAGCCTATTCCTTTTCCAGGATTGGGATTAACTTTAATAGCTAATGAATATTTATCTGCAATATTTTCAATATATTGATTAGGGGTAGAAGTTGCTATAACAACTTTACTAGGATATTTTTGATTCAAAACAGATTTAATACATTCTTCTAAATATGATGATTCTTTATAAGCTAAAACCACAAAAGTGTGCATAAATTACCTCCTAAAGGGTATTGATAAAATCTGTTATTTCATCAATAATTCCCTGCTTATCTGCTACATATTCTTTCGGTTCGAAATTATAAGCATTATTAACAGTTTCGTCAAGCTTACTTAAATCAGTACATGGTATAATATACCCCTGCTTATCAAACCTCTCCATAATTTGTACTTGATGATCATTATTTTGTTCCTTATATTGTCCAAGACGAGGTACAACAATAACTCTTTTTTTTAGCTTAAGTGCAGATACTATCGCCCCTACTCCAGCATGGGTAATAATTAAATCCGCAATTTCAATTTGATGATTTAATTCATCTTCAGTATAGTACTCTTGACCATTAATTCCTGAATAATCACCTTTTGTATATCCCAGCTGAACATACACTTCATTCTCATTAACAAAGTTAGAGTTAAGAATTGCATTTAAGAGACGATCAAATCTTTTATCTTGAGTTCCAAACATGACAAATATTCTCATTATTTTAGACCTCCTCGATATTTAGCTTTTGGATATAATTCCAACATTTCTTCCCATTGAACCAAAAATAAATCTGCAATTGGATAAACAAGCTTTCCAGATAAAGTTTTAGTAGTGATATTCGCAAACGTTTCGATAAAAATTACTTTTTTGCCAAATAATTTCGCAATGTAACAGATTGGTACAGTCGTATGCGCCCCTGTTGCAATAATAACATCTGGTTTAACTTTTAAATAAGCCTTAAAACTTTTAAAAATATTTATGGGGAAATTACACAAAAACTTAAATAAATGCTCCTTAGTTCCTGCTGGCATATACCAAGAACGAGATTTATTAGTTTTTTTGTACTCCTTCATCATCTCATGATCTTCCGTAATCAAAAATGAGTTGTACCGCTCCATCAGTTCACTTAATTCACACAACTCACTAAAATGCCCACCAGCAGAGGATGTAAAAATTACTCTAGTTTTTAAATCGTGAATATTGAAATTATTAAATTCTTTTAACCACTGCTTTTTTACATTTTGATAAGAAAAACGTTTAGCTTTTCTTATAGCATTATTTTGCAATGTTTTAGTTGTTTTGTTTAAAAGTTCAACTATTTTATTTGCCATCTCATCAAGATTACGATCTCTAATAATAAAACCATCTTTCCCATCTTCAATAATATCTAAAGAACCTTTCGCACTATCGAAAGACACACATGGAATACCATAACTCATTGCCTCCAATAAGACTAGACCAAAACTTTCATAATGTGATGTTGTAACAAACACACTTGTATTATTCATAATCTCATTTTTAGCTTCACCTACTGTATTTCCATGAAAAATTACTGAATTACTAATAGCTAATTGATCAGCCAATATACTTAATGAAGCTCTTTCTTCACCATCCCCCAAAATATTCAATTTAGCATCAGGATTTTGCTCCAATACCTTTTTAAATACCCTCAACATATCATCATAGGCTTTTTCTTTGGATAGTCGTCCCATTACTGTAATCTGATTTGTATTTAAAGAAACACGATTTCTTGGGATCTCATCGATACACAATGGTAAATAAATACACTGAGGTCCTGTTAAGTATTCTTTATAAAATTCATAGATTGATTTTGAGGCTGGAATAAATAAGTCAAACTTTTTAACAGCACGATATACTTTTTTAGGATATTTTGGATCACGATCTGGATGACAATGCTCCCATGCAATTAATAATTTGTTTTTCTGATGTTTTGAAAATGCTTTATCAAAAGCGAGGGTACTTGAAATAATTATATCAGCATCATTTACTTTCGCACATTGCCTAATTAAGCTCCGTTTCTTTAAAATTATTCTGAAAGCTTTGTACCCTTCCTTGATTATTTTAATAAATCGCTTATTTTTTAGAGCATACTTAAATTCTTCTTTATTTGGTTTTAAGTCTGTTGATAAATAGCTAACATTAACACGTTCATCAATATAAAAAGATGGCTCACACAATTTATATACATTTATAATTTCAACATCATAATTATCCACTAACATATTAGCAAGTGAGCAAATTGCCTTTTCAATTCCTCCAACCTGTAAATGTAATGATAATATAGATATTTTTTGTTTTGGACCATTATGTTGACTAATAATATCTTTTTTTGTCCTTAGCCGAGCAAAGCTACAAGCCCAATTAGCGGTTCTTTGCAACCTCTTTAGCTTATGAGCAGAATGTTTAAAACATGTTTTATGGTAATACATTTGAGAATCTTTTAAAACTCTTAGCTTACGATAATGATTAATATTTTTATCAATTGTTATTGAATGATTATGAATCACCTTAACATTATTTAAAACACAAGCATGCAATCCTGCATTCTTAGCTTTTGCACATAAAATATCTTCTTCATAGAAAAGAAACGTTCCTTCGTCTAAGAAACCTATTCTATCTATTAAGGCTTTTTTTATTCCAAAAAAACATCCCGAAATACAATCTACAGGAGTTGTTGCTCCTTTATAATATGAATTTCGATATTTAATCTTATTTTTGAACAACCTATTTACAATAGGATAATTATCATGAATATCATACGCAATCGTTCTTTGTTTCCAACCACGATTTATTGTCCCTTGTTCTTCAATAGTTGGACCGAATAAATGATAGTTAGTATCTGCATTCATATGTGCAATAAAATCCATTAGGTTTCGTTTATCAATAATAATATCAGGATTAGAAATAATATAATTATCGCACTCTTGTTCATAAAGATACTTTAATCCTGCATTATTACCAGCAGCATATCCTTCATTGGTATCTAACGCAATTAATTCAATATTTTTCAATTTCTTTAGTTGTTTTACTGAATCATCAGTTGAGCAATTATCAACCACACAAATAATATCTACAGCATTAAAAGTACTGATTTTTTCCACAAAATCAATTGTCTCAATTGCATCGTTATAGTTTAAGACAACAATTCCTGTTTTCATCTGATTGCCCTCCTACTTCTCTAATCCTAATATAGTGTAGTCATAAAATCGAGACGTTTTTTGAACTTCATTATTCAGTTCATTAAACCCTATCTCTTCCATTATTGTTTTTTTATCAGAAAATAAATTAGTTCCTAATCCCAATCTATTTCCTTCAATACTTGCCCCCATCGCCACTAACATTGTTGGATACATATCAATTGTGCTGAATAATCTATTCTTATTATTGACAGGTTCTACAACACTGTTAATAAAGCAATTATATGGTGTTCTAACATAATCAGTATCAATTCCCACAAAAAACTTTTCTGACATGCTATTATGATCACCAGTAATCACTATTGTTGTATTTTCATACCATTCTTGCGTTTTACACCAATTAATAAAGTCATTAATTTGTTTTGACTGGCATTCAATCACATTGGCATATTGATTTTTGTGAGTATTTTTACATTGATCACATAAATAGCCATCTGGTGTATGAGTATCAATAGTTGTAATTTCCATATTAAATGGTTTTTCTCCACTCGCTAACTTAGTAATATCTTTTTTAGCAAGCTCAAATAGTTTAGCATCTTCAATACCCCAAAAAACGAAATAATCTTCTGGTATTTCTTGGTTTTCCTTAAAACTATTATAGTCTCTGATTATATAATTGCCATGTTGTTTATAGAAATTTGAAGTTCCACCAAAGTTTGCATCAGAACCACACATGAATTCATTTATATATCCGTTCGCTTCCAATACTTCACCTAATGAATACCCACCAGGCAAAAAAGCTGTATCATTATCATACTTTTGACTTTTTATTGATAATTTTAAAGGAATACCCATATTTTGCGATACTTGAGAGGCAATAGTCCATTGAGTTCCATCAATAGTTCTACTTCCTCCAATGTTGTCATTGTTAGAAAAATTAATATTATTTTTTGCTAATTGTGACAGCTCAGGTATATAGTTAATTTCCTCTGCACCACCAAAGGTAGTATTGGCATATGTATTTTCCACTGATTCTAAATATAAATGAATAATATTACGCTTGCCATTATTAAAGCTAATTTTAGCAGTGCTTGGATCAACATAATATTTTTCATATATATCTGTTTCCTGTACTACGTTATTAATATAGCCATATATATCATAATTATAAATTGCAAAGATTAAAGAAATTATTATACATAAAATTCCTCCTTTGATAAAATGTTTTTTAATTGATTGAGATATTTTTTCATTATTTAGCTTACATAATCTATGAATATTAAAAATAAGAGCAACTATTAATGATCCTGCAACAATACTAATAGGTACCGCCCAAATGAACCAGTCTAAATAAATTCCATTGTCTGTGCCTTCCATAGGAACTTTTAAATGAAATATAATTTGATTTAATGTTTTTACTGAAAAAGTACGATTGCCCCATATTATTGATGTTACAATTAGACAGCCTAAAAAAATTAGAACAACGCCTACTATATACTTTTTTTCTATTGTTTTTATTTTTTTCATATGTACCTCATAAATAATTCCTTTCTATTTTATCATATCTAACTCTAATAATAAACAAAAGAAAAAGATTGAAATAATCACTATTATTTCAATCTACAATACTAGTAATATTAAATTTCCTATAGTAAGAATAGGTAAAATAACAATAATCATTAATACAACTTTAGTAATACGTTCGTTCATGTATAGTTTACTATTTTGAAAACAGATTAGCAATAAAAAAATAATCGGTATAAAATATCTCCCTTGCACCCCTTCAATCGTACTATACCCACTTGGTGTCCAAGCTAATGCCATAGCTAGCATTACAATTAAAATTATTGTCACAGCAATGAAAAAATAAAGTATCTTATGTTCGTGGGTAAATACATCATTATTTGATTTTTCAGAAAATGTGCTAATAATTAATATTATTCCCCAAATATTAATTATCCAATTTGGCATTAAAATATTTAGCCAACCCAACTCACTTCCAATGGCAGTATTGATATACCACATCCCTTTTTGAAGAAATGTATTCAAAAATAGAGAAAAAGTTGCAGGGATATCCCCAATTATTGCATTTAACGTATATGATGGCGTTCCAGCCCACGGAACAATTCCTGCACTAGAAACCGATTCAATTGCAGTAACTTGATTATTATTTGTAAATGAGTGATAGTTTAGTATCAAGATGCATATCACTACTATTAAAAAAATAACTATTTTTGTCTTTTTGGCTATCCTATCTCCACCAGGATTAAAGTATTTTGCGAGAATAGGAATAACTAATATAAAAGCATATGCTGAGCCTTTATTTGCTAGTAGAATTAATCCAGAAAACCCATATATTAGTATATCTATAAATTGAATTTCTTTTGCTTGATATACAAAAAACATACCATACGCTATACATATAAATGCTGATGAATTAACTACTGTATCATAAGATAAACTAAACATTTGTTGACAAGTCATTGGCAACATAGTGATTGTGAACATTAATAATTTCCCAAAGGGTATTTTTTTTATTGATAGATAGGTCAGCAGTATGTAAAATATAAAATTGAATAATCTCCCAAAGTAAACGGTTGTCACAACACCAAAATGCAATATTCTCGCAAAAGTAATTCCTAAAACAGCTGGAAAATATGCAAATAATTGAGTTATTCCAAAAGAGTCAATTTCTGTATGAATATACGCACTATTATCCGTTGAAATTATGTTATTATAAATAAAATCATAGTATCCCTTGGCTGGATTAATCACTTGTTTTGAAAGAAAATTTAATTCCGATTCTCTCATTGTAACTTTCCCATCAATTTCTTTACCTAGCAATTGACTAGATAAAGAAAACTCATTTTGCATATGTGCCCATTCATCTGGGACTATCCCTGGAGGAATTAATAATGTATAAATCAAGCCTATCGGTATTACACAAATTATAAATAATTTTTCAATTCTACTATTCTTTTGTAATATTTCTTTAGCCCCTAACAAAAGAACACTCATAACACATCCTAATACTATAATTTTAAACCCTATTAGGCCATCTATTGACCATAGCGTAGTAAAATAAAAAAATACAGTTATTATTATAATTGTAATAGTGATAGTTTTATTGTTCTTTATAAAACTATCACTTAATTTCTTATTCATATTATTAATACGGTGGATTTTAGCGTGTTTCATTATTTACTCCTAAAAATGCTAGCATTATATTAAAATACTAGCATTTATATTATTAATAATCAATTTCTTTTAAATATCTACTCAATGCATCTTGCCATGTTGGTAAACGTCCAAATCCATTTTTATCTAGCATAGCCTTAGACATTCTACTGTTATTTGGCCTCTTGGCTTTTGCAGGAAAAGCATTAGAATCAACTGGTGTTACTTCTACACTCATACCTGCTTGTTTAAAGATTTCACACGCAAATTCATACCAAGAACATAACCCTTCATTAGTAGCATGGTATATTCCATATTTATCAGTTTGAATCATATCAACAACTAATTTAGATAAATCATATGTATATGTTGGTGAACCGATTTGATCGTCAACAACACAAACAGCACCACGTTCTTTACCAAGTCGCAACATTGTTTTAATGAAGTTATTTCCATTAATACCAAATACCCAAGCAATCCTTACAATAAAGTGCTTAGGTAACGATTCTACAATAAGTTCGCCTTCATATTTAGTTTGACCATATACATTTAATGGATGTCTTTCATCATATTCCTTCCATTCAGTTTCACCTTGACCATCAAATACATAATCAGTTGAAAAATACATCATTGGAATATCTAATTCTTTACATATATTTGCAATGTTTCTTGTACCATCAACATTTACTTTAGTACATAATTCTACTTCATCCTCAGCTTTATCTACTGCTGTCCATGCAGCACAATGAATTACTGCATTATAATTACCAGACTTGATCACTTCTGCTACTTTTCCAGCATCTGTAATATCCATTTCCTCTACATCGACACCTACTGCTTCTATATTTCTGTTATTACATTCATTGACAATATCATGTCCTAATTGACCTTTAACGCCTGTAACCAATAATTTCATTTATTTTCTCCTCTCTGCTAATTTAGCTCTAACTCCATTAAAAATAGTATCTTTAGCAATAATAAGTAATAATAAATATATGATACCACCCACAAAAATTTCAATTAATGTACTCACAATTGACATACTTAAAAAATTAGAAATACCAAAAACAACTACAAACATTATTAAACTGAAAACCAAGTATCTAAACCCTTGCTTTAGTATAGAAAAAATATTAAAGTCCTTTCTAATAAACCATATTTGGGTTAACAATGCAACAAGTTCAGCAAAACTTGTCGCAATAGCCGCTCCTAAAGAACTGAACTGAGGAATCAAAATAAGATTTAAAATCAAATTAACAATTGCTGCAGCTATTATTGAAAATGTATACTCTCTCTGCCTCCCTAATGCTAATAAATATTGTGTCCCAGTAACTGCACTTAACCCAATAAAAATTATTATTGGAGAAATTAGCATAAGATTAGGAATTACTTTTTCGAATCCATTTCCATAAAACCATGGTACAAAACCAGGAGCTATTCCAATGATCCCTAGTACAAATGGAAAAGAGAACATTAAAATAAATTTTATAGACATTGTCATATAATTTTTTACCGTTTCCATATCATCCGTTGCGAATAAATTAGCAATTCTTGGCATCATTGCAGTACTTAAAGATGTTAATAAAGTTAAGACTGTTTTAATAATAATTTGTGACTGCTCATAATAAGCAACCTCTGAATTATTATCAGTAATAAGCCCAATCATAGTTTTATCTAATAAAGTATATAGTGAACTCGCAATTTGTGGTAAAAATAACATCACAGCCGGCTTTATATGTCTCTGAATATTCAGATTTTTCACATCATTCCTTTTAATATATTTAGGTATATAAAACCACATTGATATATTACCTAAAAGTAAAGTAATAGAATAAAACAATACATATAATGGTAAATCAGCACTAGATTTTACAAACATGAAAATTAAACTAACGCATACTATTCTAGCTAAAAAATTTCTTAACACTGTCTTTTTAAAGTCTTCCATTCCCTGAAAAAACCATGACACATCAAAAATGGAAGCGATAATATCCATTATTTGAATAATAAATATGTATGCATATTGACCTTCTCTAGCAAATGTAATATAAAATACAATCAAGCTAATTATAATTGTAACGGTTCTAAGGAAAACCAATTCACAAAAAACCCTATTTCTCTCTCCTATATTATTTTGACGATATGCAATTTCTCTTTGACCATATAAGTTTAATCCAATACATCCAAATAATATGAAATATTGTGTAATTGAATTGGTATATGCATATGTTCCAATTGCTTCTGCTCCTAAAACCCGGGAAACATATGGTGTTGTAATAATAGGTAAAACAATTAATAATAATTGATAGCTTAAATTATAAAGATAATTTTTTATAACCTTATTCATTTCACTCTCCTATTCTACTGTGTCTACATGGTCCAGTATCTCAACAAATTGATTGGCGGATTTTTCCCAACTTAATGATAAAATACTCTTATTAGCTCTAATAGTCATTTCCTCTAATTCAGCAGGGTTTTCAACATAATAAAGTATTTCTTTTTCTAAGTGCTTATAACTCAAATCACATAATATTGCTGTTTCTTTACTAAAAAAATAATCAAATGTCCCATCTTTAAATTCAATAACAGGTAATCCAGCTGCTATCATTTCATATGGAACTAATGAGATATTGGTTAATGAAGCCACCATACCAAAATCACATTCACAATATAATTCATGAAGTTGCTTTTTTGATAACTTTCCACACTCAATTCCATTATTTATACATATAGGCAAAGCATTTCCAAAATAATTTATTTCTAATTCAAAGCCTTTCAATTTCAAACTCTTTTTTAAATTGTCTAAAATTAAAGGGATTATAACTGGTAATCTTTTGGATTCCTCTTTTACATATACAGCCACTTTTATCTTTCTTTTTTCTTTTATTTTTTCAAAATTTCGTTTAACAAAAGTATACTCTGTTTTCTCATACGGAAATTCAATATAATCTATTTGACCTTTGACATCACAGCTTTTAACAACTGTATCTACATTCCATTTACCTAAACTGACAATGTGAAGTCCTAACTCATAAGTTTTTTTGGATAATAAATAACGTTCACCCATCTCAAAGAATATAGGTTCAAAATCTTGGACAAAATACATCTTATAAGCATCAAAATCCATTATTCTATATACCGTCCGCCACTCAGTCGCTACTATAATATCAAAATCATTTTTATTCGTTTTATTTAATGGCAAACATTCACCTTCGTAATTACTTAAATTAAACTTTGCGGCTTCTACCATATCCTTTTCATTATCATTAAACATTGATATGTATGTTAATTGATATCCTAATTTTGATAGATTAGTTCCTAATCTGAGTATTGACGTAACTCCACCAGAAGATTTAACAAGATGGGGTAATAATATACCTATTTTTTTTCCACCATTATAATTATTCTCAACTATATCAAAATCACAATTGTCTATTATAGGTTTATAATCTATAATATTGTTTCGATATCTAGTTTTTTGAATAATCTTTGTACCCAAATCCAATATATACTTTTTCATATCAAACCTCCTGCTTAAATTTTTTTAACAACACAAATTTTAATGATTTATATTTCTTTATCATTACCAGTTTATAAGCTAATATTTGATACAGATACATTATATAGTCTTCCTTATAATACTCTTTTAAATCATGATTGAGTATACATAATCTCTTATAGGAAGCTTCTAGACTATTTGACTCCATTGAAAAATCTTGTTTTAAAACATTATCATTCATAACGAGTATATTCTTTTTAACCCTATTCATTTCTCTCATAAAATCATGATCTAAATAATCTAAAAATATATTTTCATTATATTTATAATCTTTATAGATTTCACTCTTTATAACCATTCCACTATTAATTGCTGAAATAGGTTTATTAATTAGCTCTTCTAAATTTTTAACCTCTACACACCTTTTTTTCTTAAATTGACATGGCGATAAAATTCTAGTACTTGTTTTAACTACCGGTAAGAGAATATCTGCATTTGACATATTTATATAAGAAAGAACTTTATCAAAATATTTCTTACCCATATCAGTATCATCATCAAACAAACAAATATATCGATTATCCTTGTTTATTACTTGAATAGCTGCATTATATGCTTTACTCAAGCCATTATTACCACCCATATTTATATAAATATTCCCATCATTCTTTACTATTTCTTCATTGCCATAATCACTAGTACTATTATCACATACAATGATTTTTACACTACTATCCTTTGCTCTATTGTAGCTAATGGAATCTTGACAGGATGTATTGTACACAACTATAACCACATATAAATCATTAATATTATATTCTTTCAAAAATGTTCTCCTCCATCTTATTTACCTTTACAATATATTTTAGTAAATATACTTACTAATCCAATTTTAGATAAAAAGTTAAATATGCTTATAATTAATCTGTTTTTAAATGGTTCGCTTTTTATCTTTTTAGAATAAAATGGTATAGAAAGTTTATATCCTTGATTCTTTAGCCATTCAAATAAACGCTTATATTCTTCCATGAATCTTTGTGGTGTCGCATCAACACCAGAAAATAATAAATACCATATGATATGTCTTGTTACAAAATAATTCAAATATTCATCTTTTTCTTTATATAGCTTATCAATCTCATTTAGAACAACTAGGACATCACATTCTGGTTTTAAACCACGTTGCTTGACGTTTGATACACTTTCATCGTTATAATACCAATTATAACCAACATAATCCAGACCATGAATTTTATTAGTATATAAATATGCATTCATATTAAAATACGTATCTTCTCCAATATAGGTCTTTAAAAACCTAACATTATTTTCTACTAAAAAATTTCTTCTAAATATTCTTGCCCATGGTGCTGTAATTCGGTATTTAGTCCATTCATCATCATATGCAGGAATAGTAAATAAAACTTTATCAAAGTTAGCTCGACGATACCCCGTTATTACAATATCACTATCAGTTTTTTCAATCTCATTTAAAAGAACTTCAACATAATCATTATCTATAAAATCATCATTATCCATAAACATGATGTATTCAGTATCAGCTTCTTTAATTCCACGATGTCTAGTTTCAACCACTCCCATATTTTCATGAGTTAAAACTTTAAAAATATCTGGATAACGATTAGCATACTCAGTTATTCTTATTAATGAATCGTCAGTTGAGCCGTCATTAATTAGTAGCACTTTAAAATCTCTACTAGTTTGTTTCAGAATACTCTGTATACAATGCTCAATATTAGCACCTGCATTGTATACAGGTATTATAATTGTAACTTTTTTATCCATTATTTTTTTCCTCATTAACTATTTTTTTCTTTAGCATTGAAACTTCTTGAATTAGTAACGTAATTTTTGTTGCTTGCCCTGATACAATCACAGTTAAAGCTATGCACATTGCAAATAATAAAAATATAAGTATTCCAACCAGCATATTGGACATAGATATAAAACCTATTCTAGTAGATATTAGCACTATAAAATTTGGAAAAATCCCTACAACTAACAAGATTACTGCTACAATAAACCACAAAATAGAAAATTTTACTGGTATTCTTCCCCTTCTTAATAATTGTAATGTTACTAAGAATATTAATAAACCTGTTCCTAGAACTAAAAGTACTGTTCCAAAACTCATTATTTCCACCTCCTAATTCCGACAACAAAAACCGAAAGTATAATATTTACCATGAAGTATACATTTTTCCATGAATTTATTGATGAAATTCCAGCCTCTCTCTCATGCATCTTTACTGGTATTTCTTGTATTCGTACGCCCTTTTTTAGTAATTCTGTATTTGTTATTGGTTCAGGATATTCCACCGGATAAGATAACGCAAAGTCTAAAATAACCCGCCGATTAGCTGCTCTAAAGCCAGATGTTATATCGTGTATTCTTTTTCCAGTAATAAACTTTATCATATTTGAAATTATTCTAATACCTATCCTTCTAGCAAAACTTGACTTAAACTCACTAGAGCTTTTATCAATAAATCTTGACCCAATTACAAAATCTGCTGAATCATTATACAATGGTTCTAAAATATCCTTAATACACGAAACTTCATGTTGCCCATCACCATCGAATTGAATAGCGAAATCATATCCGTTGTCTCGCGCATATTTATACCCAGTCTGTACTGCTCCACCTATACCAAGATTATGGATCAAATTAACTACAGGTATATTATTTATTTCACAAATATGCTTAGTATCATCTGTTGATCCATCATTAATCACAATTACATCATAATTAGTTCCAAACTCATTATTGTAATTACAAATATTCAGATAAACCTCTGCAATGCTTTTCTCTTCATTATAGGCAGGTATTATTATAAGAATTTTTTGCTCCATCATTATTCTCCTCATATGTGATAATCTCTTTGCATTATAACAAATCTAAATAAATGTGTAAATGAAACCTTGATTATAAACCCAATCTATATTAAAAACGGGAAAGTAACAAACTAACCCGTAAAATCAACAATAAATGCATTGTAATTAAAAATTATAAACCAGTAATAAAATTATATAATTAAGTAAAATTATGTCGATAAAAGAAAATATTGTTGAATTCTTAATAGTCAATATTTTTTTCCTAAATGAAAATATCATTATTGTTGGTAAAATTAATGGTATAAAATACCTTCCTTGTACTCCTTCTACGTATGACAATTGATATCCTGACCATGCAAAATATAGAGCACCAAAAATTCCCGCAATAACTGTTAACACTATTAAAAAATAAAATATTCTTTCTTTTTTCTTAAAATTACTTTCTTCCGTCAGTATTAGCCCACCTGCCATGATTAAATAGGCATATTGAAATATTGTATGCATTTTTATAGAAAAGTATCCAAAATAACCAACTAACGAATCGATATAAAAGACGATTTTTTCTTTAAAAGTATTTTTTGCAATTGAAAATATTTCTAATGGATTATTTAATATATACGTAAAATTTGATTGTTCATTTCCACTATTTGAAACTACAGAAGTGGTCAACGCCCCTATACTCATAACCTTTGATAATAACAACGTCGATAGATATGTAGCAAATAAAACAATAAAAATACTTGCTGTCTTTTTTACACTATTATTAAACTTATAAGATGGTATAAAGAAGTATAAAACTCCTAATAATGCATATGGTAATTTTATACTAATTATCATAAATAGCATTATCACTGAAATAGACAAATATCTTTTATTTATCTTATTTTCTTTATCATATATCATTTTTAGACATGTTGCTATAAATAGCAATATACATGCATTTAATAATCCATCGTACGAATATGAAATCATTGATTGAATAGACATCGGCATCAATGCAACTATAAGCATCGTATTTTTGAACTTAGGAGTTAATTTAATTGCATAGTAGGTGAGAAGAAAATTTATTCCTAAGCAGACTAATCTGCCTGTGTAAAATAAAACTAATGGTGAGTTCGTAAAACAGTCAACTAACCTTAAAATAATAGAAGGTAATAAATAAGCGACCATTACAGCACTTCCACCTATACTTGAATTATATCTTTTTTCAATATTTCGCCCCTCTACCATGCTATCACCTATCAATCCAACATCCGTGACTGCATCAGTTGCTTCTGCTCTACTATAATTAACATCATCTAAGTTGTCTGGTACAATTATCTCTCTGCTTCCCAAATTTTCTGATGGTGTTTTTGAAAAATTATATTGAGATAATTGTAGAGTCCTTAAATAATGCAATCTCTC
This sequence comes from Erysipelatoclostridium sp. MSK.23.31, assembly GCF_019125875.1. Taxonomy (NCBI): domain Bacteria; kingdom Bacillati; phylum Bacillota; class Erysipelotrichia; order Erysipelotrichales; family Coprobacillaceae; genus Thomasclavelia; species Erysipelatoclostridium sp. MSK.23.31. The sequence goes on from NZ_JAHOCB010000009.1 coordinate 82,247, forward strand.
GTCGGGAACTTGATATGGTGGCGTTAATATAGTTGCAAACGCAATAAAAATTAAAGCTAATATCAAAAACTTTTCATGTATTATTTTTCTTTCATTAACAATCTTCATCAAAATAAAAAACAATATAATCATTCCAATGATTATAAAAGTGCTTATGTTCAAAGGACTTTTGCTTACCTTATACGCTACCGCTATATCCCCATTTTCCTCATTACACAAAACAGTTATATTATTACTAGTATCTGTTTTAATTGGTGATATTTTCACGGTATAATCTTTTAGACGCTTACTATCTATTGTATCATTGAGATAAAAATCCTCATACTCATTATCACCAAATTTTTTTGTATTGAAATTTGTTTCATATACTACATTATTTTTGTCCATTACCGATAAAGTATAATCTGAATCATTTATTCTATCATATGTTGCAAATTTAATACTTAAGATATCAAAATCTTGATCAACATTTTTTCTATCTAGGCTAAATTCTATTGGTTCTTTATATATAGCCCCTACATTACTCGAATATAAATGATTATTTCTATATATAACACTATTATTATTTGCTGCATACTCATTAAATATAATTATAAATGAACAGATTAAAAATATAACAAGCAAAAAGTTTTTAGGAAAAAATTTTAAAATACTACTTGCAAAAGATTTATCCCTATATATTTGCCATTGATAACTTATTTTTTTTAAACCATTAAATATTTGCGACAAAATATTTTTAAACTTCATCCCTAACTCCTTATATTTTTTTTAATCTAAACGCTTTTTCTTTTGAAAGGTTTACATTATAATATCTATCATTCCCTATATGCATTTTATTCTTTCTTTGAAAAATTTTCTCTTGCTCAATATCTGAACTTCTTTTGTATGCTGTATTAATAACTTCTACTTGTGGTAAAACAACATTTCTCAAACCATCCTCTAACAATCTCAAACATAAATCATATAGCGAAAAATCTAAATTAAAATCGGTATCTAAATTATGTATTTTTTCTTTTGAAACACACATTAAATGACTACTTACTATAGAATAATTATATGGTACTAATAGCCTACCATAATTCCCATAATCATTTCTACTAGTACATTCATAAGCATTTATAAATAAAGATTGCTCGCTTAATATAACTCCAGCATTTCTTACAATCTTATTTTTATCCATAACTTTACAACCAACAGCACCTATTTCATTTTGTTTTGCATAGCCAACCATCAAGTTAATCCAATCATATGTCTCAAAATTACAATACTCATTTGCAAATATTACGTATTCACCATCACTTGCTTGAATAATATTATTTACTGTCTCAATAACATTTTTCTCATTAATAAAAAGCTTAACACTGTGATTAAAATTTGTATCTATTTTCAATGGTTTGTTATCTTTATTTATAATATTTACAACAAAATTTTTATAAGCATTATCAGTATATACTGATCTTAAAAAATTATTTAATGATGTGTTATTACCTTCAAAAACAACAAGAATATCTACTTTTGGTTCATTTTCGAAAATATATTCAACAAAGTATTGTGTACTAATAATATTATCTATCTTAACCGAAATAGCTTTTTGTTTAAAATAATCCTCTAATGCACGTTTTCCTGCTTCCCCAGCATAGTTTTTAGCACCATCCCCACCTACAGCTGTTGAACCTGGAATCATTCTCCAATGATATAGAATTTTAGGTATATGATAAATTTTATCAGTTTCATTTGATACTCTCAAAAATAAATCAAAATCTTGTGCACCTTCATACCCAACTCGAAAACCACCGATTTTTTCAATTATATTTTTTCTAATAACACTAAAGTGACAGATATAATTCCCACCATATAATGTATCTAACGAAAAATCAGGTTTAAAATGTGGATCACTTCTTTTTCCACCCATGTCTATTTTATCTTCATCGGTATATATAAAATCTATATTTTTATCCTCATTTAATATATTAACTACTTCATTTAATGCATGCGGATCTAACGTATCATCATTATCCATCAATCCTATAAATTCACCACTTGCTAAAGATAAAGCAGAATTTGTTGCTCTAGAAATATGCCCATTTTCTTCTCTAAAAATAACTTTTATCCTATTATCTTTATTTTTATAAGCTTTTAGTGTTTCAATTGTATCAATATTAGTTGAACAGTCATCAGCAATACAAATTTCAAAATTTTGATATGTTTGTTTCAAAATGGATTCTATACAATAACTCAAGTACTTTCCAGGAACATTATAAACTGGCATAACTATAGATATTTTAGGCTGATAATTAAAATTTTTCACTTCAACAAATCTATCGTTATTTTTTAGCCACTCATTATATTCATTCTCATTTTGCATATTTAACGTTCCCTTATTGAATTTTATTATTTCCCTCTTTAATGGATCATATATAATTCCAAAGACCTTATTAATAAATATACCTCTAGGTTTATATTTTTGCCATACTCTTTTTATAAAATTAGAACGAACAACTTTAACTTTAATATCTAATTCATCATTACATAAGTATACTTTATATACTGTATGTTTTTTTAAAGGTATTTTATAATCAAATGATACTATTCTAGATCTAATTTTTTTTATTTCTTTCACTAAAATTTCATCAGGTGATTTAATTTTAATATGGTTAATTGTTGAATCCGCCCAACCTCGTATAACTAATGTTGGATTCATAATACCACATACTTCACATTCTTCTATTCTATACTTCATTACTATGACTCACCACCTAATCAATGTTCCTATTTAACATATACAAACCTAACTTACTTAAATTTTTATTGTAATATGGATCACATTCAATATACTTAGCCCACTTCTTATGCATATAATTATTCTCTGCCAAGAATTGTTTATACTTTTCACTAGTTGAATCAAGTCCTCTGCTTTTTGACTCATAATGAATTAATTCAACTTGCGGAATAAATAAATTATAATATCCTGCATCTAGTAATTTTAAATTAAAATCAACATCATTATATGCAACCTTTAATGTCTCATCTAGTCCCCCAACTTGTATATATTTTTTTCGTTCTACTGCTAAACAAGCTGCCGTTACAGCTGAATAATTATAAGGTATTTTTAAACGCCCATATACTCCCTCATCATCCCTAGGATGACTAATAAAAGCATGAGCAGCCACCGCATTCCCTACTCCGAGCAAAACTCCACCATGTTGAATCGTCATATCTGGATATAATAATTTTGCTCCAACTGCTCCGATATGTTTCTGTATTGCATAAGATACCATCAATTTTAACCAGTTTGGCGTAAGTACTTCTGTATCGTTATTAAGAAGTACTAATACATCTGACTTGCATGTATTTACTGCTAAATTATTTATTGCAGAATAATTAAACTCCATATCAGCTTTAATAACTCTAAAATTTTCATATCTCATTTGATATTTTTCAAACAATTCCATAGTTTCTTGCTTTTCACTTCTATTATCCACAATTACAACTTCAAAATTACTATAATTTGTTAATTTGTAAATAGATTCTAAGCACTTTTCTGTCACATCTGCAAAATCTCTAGTTGGGACAATAATAGATACACTTGGTTCTGTATCTAATACATACTCAATCCCATAAACTGTACTATTCCCTAAACTTTTAACATTTGCTTTTACGCCTCGCCTTTTTAGGGTACTCTCTATAGTTTCTATTCCCTTTTTCACTGCATAAGCTTTATTATCAACTGATAAAGATGTTGAGCCCTCAATCATTCTCCAATGATATAAGATTTTTGGGATGTGATATATATTCTTTGTTTTTTCAGTTATTCGTAAAAATAAATCATGGTCCTGGACTCCTTCTAGACCAACTGTGAAACCACCAACTTCTCTAACTAATGAAGTCCGCAAAACTGCAAGATGACAAATATAATTTATACCTAATAAAGTATCTGGTGCAAAATCAGACTTAAAGTGCGGCTCACATCTTTCACCCCGCAAATCTAATTTGTCTTCATCACTATAAATGAAATCAGCATCTTTATGTTTATTTAATAAAGCTACATTTTCATATAAAGCATTTGGTGCTAGCGTATCATCATTATCAACTAAACAAATAAACTCACCACGTGCAATTTCAAGTGCATCATTTGAAGCCTTTGAAATATGTCCGTTAATTAACCTAGTTTTAACTACTATACGAGTATCTTTATTTTCATATTCTTTTAACGTGTTAATCGTTTCCAGATTTGTTGAACAATCATCAACTATACATACTTCATAATTTTGATATGTTTGATTTAAAATCGAATCTAAACACTCTGATAAAAATTTTCTCTCAACATTATAAACTGGTATAAGGATTGATATTAAGGGATTATATTCCTGTTCTTTATCAATATTATTTTTCTCAAATTTCTGAATCCATTTATGATAATCATCTTGAATAAACGGATTCCATAATATCTCACCTCGTTCCTTCACTCGACTAAAAAAACGAATAAAATATTTTCTCCATAATGTTGGAGGAATCATCATCCTATGTTCACGCCATAAAAATCTCATACCTCGCCCAAATACAATAATTGATCTATTTATTATAGAAAAAATCTTTTTAAATAAACTTCTAATTTTAAAAGCATAAGAAATTTTTAATCTATAAACATCTATCAGACATTTACCGCTTAAACAACAAACTCTTATCTCTTTACAATCTTTAGGAATTTCTAATTCAATTTGAATATCCCCATCATCTGATATCATTTTTTTATTATAAGCAATTTCTATATCATTACTATAAACAAAGAGTTCATTATTTTCTTTTAAATTAGCTAGTATAATTTTTAAATATTGAACCTTTATACCCGTGATTTCATCATTAATAAAAGTCGGTGTTTTTTTAGTTGAGTCAACAAAGTTTGTAACTCCCATTTTATACCTCCTCAGCAAACCCTTTTTCTAGTTTTCTAAATATTGCTAACCCTCCAAAAAAACAGATAGCCGCAAATATAACAATATAAACTGTAGCTCCTAAATTTGGTACATTGTGATACATAAAGATATCTCGGTAAATAACCATTAGATGTTTAAAAGGATTTAAATTAATAATTTTCATTAAAATTGACGGAAAGTCTTTAAATGTACTCAAATCATATAAAATTGGCGTTCCATAAAATAACATATTAATAAAAAACTGTACTATATATTCTGTATCCTTAATATACACATTAATTGCACTCAAACCTAAAATCAATCCCATAGTTATAAAGTATTGAATTAATGCAAATACTGGAAATAGGATTAGATGCCATGAAATACCTACCCCACCAAATATACAAAATAATAACATTATTATTGACGATATGAAAAAGTTAACAAGCCCACTTGTTGCAACAGAAATAGGCAGAATTTCTCTTGGAAAGTACACTTTTTTTATAATTCCCTCATTCACTCTAATAGTCATAATACCTTGATTCATAGTTGTCGTAAAAAAATTCCAAGGAATCACCCCAATAACAAGATATATCAAATAATTATCAACAGTATTTCTAAACAAAAAAGGAAAGACTAAAAAATAAACCATTACCATTAACAAAGGGTTTAAAAATGACCACAAAACTCCTAAAACAGAACCTTTGTACTTACCACGAATTTCTTTTTTAATATTTGATTTTAACAATTCCCTATATTGATATAAATTTTCAATTAATTTCATAATTTTACCTACTTTTATCCTTAAGAATTACTTGTACTTGTTTATTTGCAATTATATTATCTCCATCACTAACTTTTACATAAATGATATGATTTCCCTCTAATCCCTTTACAGGCACATTAATTTCCCATCCTGCTTGAGCATTCATGCTTGCTCCGCCATTAGCTTCTTGATAATGCATAAGAACATCATTTCTTTTATGCCTACTTGCACGACCAATATATTTATTATCCATATAAACATCTACATTAGTTGTAAAAGTATTACTTACTTCCCAACCTGATACTACAATATTACTGCTATTATCTTTTTCTTCAAACTCCGTTGGTGTTTCAATTGTTAAGATACAGTTAATTGTTTCTGGTACATAATCTTTAACTTGATTGGCATGATCCTTAACTACTTGATCAAGATATTTATCAATTACAATATTTGGATTTCCATCCGCCTTTACTTCACCGTTATAAATCCAAACCGCTCTTGTACATAATTTTTTAATCATATCTAAGCTATGAGAAACAATAACAATTGTTTTATCACTATCTCTCAACTCTTTCAACTTCGAAAAACACTTATCTTGAAAGTGTTGATCTCCAACTGCCAAAATCTCATCTATTAATAATATTTCAGCATCAACATTTATTGCTACTGAAAAAGCTAAACGCATGTACATTCCTGACGAATAAGTCCTAACTGGATTATCAATAAAACTTCCTAATTCAGAAAACTCTATTATTTCATCAATTCGTTTTTCTATTTCAAATTTAGTCAATCCAAAAATAGATGCATTAAAATATATATTTTCTCTACCTGTAAAATCAGGATGAAAACCCGCTCCAAGTTCTAATAGCGAAGTTAATTTCCCGGCAGTTTCTAATTTTCCTTTTGTAGGATATAATATTCTTGTCATTAATTTTAAAAGTGTAGATTTTCCACTTCCATTTGTCCCCACTAAAGCAACAGTATCACCTTTCTTAATATCTAGATTTATATTTTTCAGAACATGATGCCATTCAGGCTTTGATCTATTCCAAAAAACTAACCGTTCCTTTAAAGTTGTTGGTTTGTCATAAATAAGCTTGAAATCTTTACTCATATCTCTTATTTCTATTGCATTTTCTATATTTTCCATAAAATCCACCTTTATAAATATACTTTTATAGTTTTAGTTAGACTCTTCATAATTCACTGCATTTTACTGCATTTTTTTAATTTTTGCAAGCATACCCTCTATATATACAGCCTTTCATATTTTTTGCTAAATTATTTATAAGCAAAGATTTTTAATGATAATTTAATTAAATTATTACCATAAAAATCCAATTTATAAATTACTTCATTGATTATAATACCATAAACCTACACTAAACACTAACTTATTTATTTTATTTCTAAAAGTTGTAAAAAAGGGAGCTCTAAAGTGAGTGCAAAGTTTACCCACCTAAACAAGTAAGCCACTTTTTCATTATAGAAAATAGCATATGCGATGATATGGGAGGGCAAAAATAAAGATAATAACTCCTATTCAATTAGAAAAAATCAACCTTTTTAGCATTATATTAATTGAAATTGTTTAGATGTTATAGCTATTTTTTATTGTAAAAACGTATTAAAAATTAGTATTGGTCACATCTAAGCGTAAATTACTAATATAGTCACGAGTACTACCATTAAATATGATCGATTGTTGCATTCTTGGATAAACTCTTATAAAAAAGCTATAATATAGTAGAAAAAAAGGAAATCAGCTACCGAAAAAAAGAAATGAAAGCTGTATATCCAAATAACAAAAGTTCAATTATCTAACAAAAAAATGAAGAAATATTAAGTCTTAAGACAAAGAATGAGTACATAAGAAAATTACATACTGTAGTTCATACATGAAAACACGACAACCAAAGAAAAAGGTAAAAATTGTAAATAAATCGTATTGTTATTACCCATCAAAGATTATTCTAAATATTTCCAGTGTTAAGAATCAATACACTACTATAAAATGAATAATGGTTCTCAGAATACCAAAATTATGGATACCATAGATCTTCTTTAGATTTGTCTAACATAGAATTTAAGGCTAATCATAAAAAGTTAAAAGGTTGATGTCACACTATTACAATGAAAGCTAAATATAAATTCATATAGAGGAGATATGATTAGAACAGTTATAAATTTTTACTATAGTCGATGAAGAAAATTATAAAATCTATTATGTAAAAAACTTTAATATAGCCAAATGTACTGAGGTATGACCCACAGATTTATTAGAAGTTCATATAGTTGATAGTAAACTGTATCAATACTCTGTTATAAATTTATATAATCACGAAATGGTATTATTTAATATATCGATACAAACTTTGAACAAGCAGAAGATATGTTAGTAAAATATTTAAAAAGTATGTTGATTTAACTAGATTAATATATCATTTTGATTAAGTATAGCAATATCAAATATAATTGTATCACAAAATACTGAAGGAAAACATTTAATGAACCAAATTCTTTTGATAAGAGTTATAGTTCTA